>DATJPE010000031.1 GCA_035506535.1 Actinomycetes bacterium
GTTCTTCATGCGCCGCACCGCGGAGCAGGAGCACGCGGTGCTGCTCACGGTCGAGGCGGACGGCACTGAGCGGGTGCTCGTCGACCCCTGCGAGATCGACCCCTCGGGCCTGACCACGCTGGACTCCTGGCAGCCGTCCAAGGAAGGCGCGCTCCTGGCCTACCAGCTCTCCGAGGGGGGCACCGAGGAGTCCGTCGTCCGCGTCCTGGATGTCCGCACCGGCGAGCAGGTCGACGGGCCCATCGACCGGGCCCGGTACACCCCGATCGCGTGGCTGCCGGGCGGCACGGCGTACTACTACGTACGTCGACTCGCCCCCGAACTCCTCCCCGCCGGGGAGGAGCAGTTCCACCGGCGAGTGTGGCTGCACCGCGTCGGGACCTCCCCCGAAGAAGACGCGCTCGTCTTCGGCGAGGGGCGCAAGGCCACCGAGTACTTCGGCGTGTCCGTCAGCCGCGACGGGCAGTGGCTGCAGATCTCCGCCGCGGAGGGGACCGCCCCCCGCAACGACCTGTGGGTGGCACACCTGCCGTCCGGTCCGCTCGAGGCCCCCGCCCTCATCCCGGTGCAGGTCGACGTCGACGCGCAGACCGGGCTGGAGTTCTGCCGCGACGGGCGGGTGCTGGTGTCCACCGACCGGGACGCACCCCGCGGCCGGCTGTGCGTCACCGATCCCGCCGATCCGACGTACGAGCAATGGCGCGACCTCGTCCCGCAGGACCCGGAGGCCGTCCTCGAGGGCTACGCGGTGCTGGACGGCCCGGAGCTGGACCGGCCGGTTCTGCTCACGTCGTGGACGCGCCATGCCGTGTCCGAGCTGGCCGTGCACGACCTGGCGACAGGGGAGCGACTGGGCAGCGTCGGGCTCCCGGGGCTGGGCACGATCGGCGGCATCATCGAGCGCCCCGAGGGCGGCCACGAGGCCTGGTTCGGCTACACCGACCACACGACGACGTCGACGGTCCTTCGCTACGACGCGCTCTCCGGCGAGACCTCGGTGTGGGCCGCCGCCCCGGGCAGCGTCGAGGTGCCCGGGGTGCAGACGCGACAGGTGACCTACGACTCCGCCGACGGGACGCAGGTGCGCATGTTCGTGATCGCGCCCGCCGGTGCCGAGCCCGACCGGCCACGACCGACGGTCCTGTACGGCTACGGCGGATTCGGCCTCTCCCTCACACCCGGGTACTCGGCGTCGATCCTCGCCTGGGTGGAGGCCGGCGGCGTCTGGGCCGTCGCCGGCCTGCGCGGCGGTGGCGAGGAGGGCGAACAGTGGCACCGCGACGGGATGCTCGCCAACAAGCACCACGTCTTCGAGGACTTCCACGCGGCCGCGCAGTGGCTGGTGTCAGCCGGCTGGACCACGCCGGAGCAGCTGGCGATCCAGGGGGGCTCGAACGGCGGCCTGCTGGTCGGGGCCGCTCTCACCCAGCGCCCGGACCTCTACCGCGCGGTCGTCTGCTCGGCGCCGCTGCTCGACATGGTCCGCTACGAGCGTTTCGGCCTGGGCGCGACCTGGAACGTCGAGTACGGCTCCGCCGAGGACGCCGAGGAGCTCGAGTGGCTGCTGGGCTACTCGCCCTACCACCACGTCGCCGACGAGACCGACTACCCCGCGGTGCTGTTCACCGTCTTCGACGGGGACAGCCGGGTCGACCCGCTGCACGCGCGCAAGATGACGGCCGCCCTGCAGCACGCGACGAGCGGCACCCGCCCGATCCTGCTGCGCGCCGAGCCCGACGTCGGGCACGGGGCGCGGGCCGTGAGCCGCAGCCTCGACCTCGCGGCGGACGTCCTCGCGTTCACGGCGTACGAGACCGGGCTCGCGCTGCCCGACTGAGCGCGCGCCGACCGAAGCGTTCCCCGTCCGGCCCCTAGACTGCCTGCCCGTGAGGTTCGCGGAGGTGCTGGCGAGCGGCACGTCCTCCGCCTCCCCCACGCCGTCGGAGTCGGCCTCGAGCCTGGCTCAGCAGACCGCGAACGCGATCACCTGGCCGCTGAAGGCGATCCTGTTCATCGGCCTCGGCGTGCTGGCCGCGATGCTGCTTCGCTGGATCGTGCACCGCCTCATCGACCGTTCGGTGCGCACCTTCACCGACAACGCCTTGTCCCGCCGCCTCGCGCGGACCAAGGCGGGCACGACGATCGGCATCGCCGACGAGGCCACCGTGGAACGCATGCGCCAGCGGACTCTGACCGTGGGCAGCCTGCTGAAGAGCGTCTCGACTTTCATCATCTTCAGCGTCGCTGTGGTCGTCGTCCTCGCGATGCTCGGCCTCAACGTCGCCCCGATCCTCGCCAGCGCCGGCGTGGTCGGCATCGCGGTCGGCTTCGGCGCCCAGAGCCTCATCAAGGACTTCCTCACCGGCGTCTTCATGATCATGGAGGACCAGTACGGCGTCGGCGACGTGATCGACACGGGCCAGGCGATCGGCACCGTGGAGGACGTCGGGCTGCGGGTGACGAGGATCCGCGACGACCAGGGTGTGATCTGGTACGTCCCCAACGGCTCCATCACGAGAGTGGGCAACCGCAGCCACGGCTGGGCCGTCGCCATCGTCGACGTGCCGATCGGCCTCCAGGAGGACATCGAGCGGGCCACGCGCGTGATCCAGGAGACGGCCGAGAGCACCATCGCCGAGGCGGAGTTCGCGGACCGCGTGCTCGACGACCCCCCGACCGTCCACGTCGAGAGCATCTCGGCCTTCAGCGTGCTCCTCCGGCTGACCATCCGCACCCAGCCGCAGGCGAACCGCCCGGTCGCCCAGGCCGTCCGCGCCCGGGTCCTCGACGCGCTGGCCAAGGCCGGGATCGCCAGCCCCGGCCAGGTCCGCTCCCGCGACCCCGAGGCATTCGACGAGCAGATCCCGGCCACCTGACCGAGACTGGCCAGGTGAGCCGCGTCGGGCCCGGGTCCCTGGTGGTGGTGACCGGAGCGACGGGTTACGTCGGCGGTCGCCTCGTCCCCGAGCTGCTCGCCGCGGGCTACCGGGTGCGGTGCCTCGTCCGCTCCCCCGTCAAGCTGTCCCAGGTGCCCTGGGTGAGCCAGGCCGAGGTAGTCCAGGGCGACCTCGCCGACCCCGATGCCGTGGCCACGGCCTTCGCCGGGGCCGACGCGGTGTACTACCTCGCGCACTCCCTCGGCAGCTCGGCCTTCGAGGACCTGGACCGGCGGCAGGCGAGCACCGTAGCGCGAGCGGCCGAGGACGCCGGGATCGCCCGGCTGGTCTACCTGGGTGGCCTGACCCCCGGCGGCCCCGACGTCTCGCCGCACCTGCGCTCCCGGACCGAGGTGGGCGACATCCTGCTGGCCTCGACGGTCCCCACGGTCGTCCTGCGCGCGGCCGTGATCATCGGCTCGGGCTCGGCCTCCTTCGAGATGCTGCGCTACCTGACCGAGCGGCTGCCGGTGATGGTCACGCCCCGGTGGGTGGACTCACGCATCCAGCCCATCGCCATTCGCGACGTCCTGCGCTACCTCGTGGCGAGCGCGGCGCTGCCGCCAGAGGTCGACCGGGCCTTCGACATCGGCGGTCCCGACGTCCTGACCTACCGCGAGATGATGCAGCGCTACGCCCGGGTGGCCGGGCTCCGGCCGCGCGTCATCCTGCCCGTGCGGGTCCTCAGCCCGTGGCTGTCGGCGCACTGGGTCGGCGTGGTGACGCCGGTACCCGCCCCCCTCGCCCGTCCCCTCGTCGAGTCGCTGCGCAACGAGGTGGTGGCCCGCGAGCACGACATCGCGCAGTGGGTCCCCGACCCGCCCGAGGGGCTCCTCGGTCTCGACGAGGCGCTGCGGCTGGCCCTGGCGCGCATCCGCGAGGCGGACGTGGCGACGAGGTGGACCAACGCTGCGACCCCCGGTGCTCCGAGCGACCCGCTGCCCTCGGACCCCGAGTGGTCAGGGGGCTCCCTGTACGTCGACGAGCGCGAGCGGCCGGTCGACGCCGACCCGGCGACCCTGTGGCGGGTGCTCGAGGGCATCGGCGGGGAGCGCGGCTGGTACTCCTTCCCCCTCGCGTGGGCGATCCGCGGCTGGCTGGACCGCGCGGTCGGCGGGGTGGGGCTACGACGCGGGCGCCGAGACCCCGATCACGTCATCGTCGGGGAGTCGCTGGACTGGTGGCGCGTCGAGGAGCGGGTGCCCGGGCAGCTGCTGCGGTTACGGGCCGAGATGCGGGTTCCGGGACTGGCCTGGCTCGAGCTCGCAGTCCGCACCGACCCGACGCGCTACCACCAACGGGCGCTGTTCCACCCCCGTGGTCTGCTCGGCCACGCCTACTGGTGGAGCGTGGCTCCCTTTCACTCCTTCGTGTTCGGCGGGATGGTGCGCAACATCGCCCGCGCGGCCGAACGGATGGACCGGGCTCAGGCCTTGGCCGAGACCGCGCCCACCCAGGAGGAGGAGCCGGGTGCGCCGGGGAACACCGAGGACAGGTCCCCGGAGGAGACCCGGCAGCGCTTCGAGAGGATCTCCGACAGCACGCTGCGGTAGTCGGTGGTGGCGTTGAGGTCGCCGTCGATGAGGGCCGGGTCGGCCAGGGTCGGCCACGGACCGCTGAGGTGGACCTGGCCGCCGGCCACTCCGCCTCCCAGGAGCATCACCGCGGTGCCGTACCCGTGGTCGACGCCGTGGTCGCCGTTCTCCTCGGCCCGGCGGCCGAACTCGGTGAGGGTCACCAGCGTGACGTCGTTCATCCGCGTGCCGAGGTCGGTCGCGAAGGCGGCCAGCGCCTTGGCGAGCTCGTCGAGGTGGTCGCGCATCCAGTTGTCGTCGGTCCCGCCGATGTTGCCCGCGGTGCTCGCCGGCCCGAGACCCACGTGCATGTCCCAGTCCCCGTAGTCGATGCAGGCGATCTGCAGCCCGACGTTGGCCTTGATCAGCCGGGCGACGTCGCGCAGCGCGGTCGCGAGCGAGGAGTTCGTGTCGTACGTCGCGCCGTTCTCCGGGACGTAGTCCGAGGCCTGGCCCAGGCCGGCGACGGTGTCGATCGCGTCCAGGGTGGTGTCCGCCGGCTGGCGCAACGCCGTGGCCGCTCCCGAGTGCAGCGCTCGCAGTGCGGTGCCCCACTGCTGGCGGTCGGCGTCGTTGTCCGCACCCGACAGCTTGAAGTCGTCGAGACTGTAGACGGCCAGCTCCGGGTTGGGACCGAGCAGGGAGTCCGGCGGCAGGTTGTCGCCGACCTCCATGGCCTGGAAGGACGAGCCGGTCAGGCCACGTACGCCCAGGACCCGGTCCAGCCAGCCCGTGCGCAGCGAGCCGTCGAAGCTCGCCTTCTCCATCTCCTCCGTCGCCTGGAAGTGGGAGCGGTCCGGCGCGGGCAGTCCGCACGCGTGCACCACGCCGAACGTCCCGGCCGTCCAGAAGCTCTGCAGCGGGGCCAGGGCGGGATGCAGCCCGAACATGGAGTCGACGGTGCCCGACAGCAGCTGGCTGCCGGACAGGCCGATGGTGGGCCGAAGCGTCGCGTAGGCCGGGTCGCCGTACGGGACGACGACGGACAGCCCGTCCATGCCGCCGCGGAAGGACAGCACGACCAGGGTGTCGCCGGTGTAGGAGGAGTCGGCCCACGCGTAGTGCGTACGCAGCAGCGGGGCGGCCGCCGCGGCAGCGCCGAGGACGCCGGCGCGGGCGAACAGCTGGCGGCGGGTGAAGCCGTGCTGGGCGCAGTCGCAGGAGGGGCGCGCACCCGGCCGGGCGGTACGTAGGGTCATGTCCTGCCTCAGCGCATCTCGTGGTAGGGGCTGTCGAGGATCAGCGCCACGACCTTGGGCATCTGCCAGGAGAACCAGCCGTCGTTGTACGCCGTGAGGTCCTGCGTGATCGCGCCGGTGGCGCTCTTGCCCATGAAGGCCAGCACCGCCGTCTTGTGCTCCGGACGCAGGGTCTGTCCCAGCAGCCGGACGGCCAGCCCGTCGACGTAGGAGCCCCAGGTCTTCGGCAGCGTGGCCGGCAGCAGGTAGCGCGCGAGACTGCTCTGGTTCGGGTACTTCTTGCCGTCCACCGGGCTCTTCGGCCAGGTCAGGGTCTTGTCCGACGCGCTCGGCCACCAGCCGGCCACGTGGCTCATGTGCGTCGACCAGCGGCCGAGCAGGCCACTGGAGGACTGCCAGGACACCGCGACGTCCGGGTAGCCGTCGGGCTGAGGCCAGTTCATCGGCGCGTGGCCCATGTCCTGCAGCTGCCAGTAGATCGCCTGCAGCCCGTCGCGCCACGAGGGGTCGTCGGAGACGGCCGGCACGTCGGGCAGCGGCGACTGGGTGACGCCGAGGGTGCGCAGCGCGCCGACGATGTCCTCGTACGGTCGCTTCACCTTCTGCTCCACCGAGGTCGCGAACTCCCGGCTGGTGAACAGCGTGCGCAGCACCGGGACGATCGCGGTGTCGTTGGCGGTGTACGCGTTCGCCATCCGGGTGACCAGGCTGTCCGGGGGGTTGTCGGACACGAAGTGAGTCGCCAGCTTCAGTGCGAGGCGCTGCGCGGTCTTGGGGTGCCGGGCGAGCCAGAGCAGATAGGCGTTCGCGTCCGCCTCACCGCCGGAGGCCTTGTGGGTGTTGAACGTGTGACCCATCACCTGGACGGGGGAGGGGTAGTGGATCGTCGTGTCGTAGTAGTACTCGAGATGGGTCCACGACGCGTTCTTGGGGTTGCCCGAGTTGTCGTCGTACGGCGGCTTGAGGTTCTTCAGGGTAAGCCCGGTGAGGATCTTCGCGGAGGCGTAGATGTCGTTCTCGTCGTAGCCCGCGTCGACGCCGACCGTGTGCAGCTCGAGGACCTCACGACCGTAGTTCTCGTTGGGCTGGTCCTTCGTCGACTCGGCCTGGTTCAGGTAGTTGAGCATCGCCGGGTGCTTGGCGGACGCGAGCAGCATGTCCTTGAAGTTGCCCAGGGCGTGCTTGCGGATGACGTCGCGGTCGTAGAGGTGCCGGTTGTCCCACACGCTGTCGCTCGGACAGGTGACGTTGAGGTGGTTCGACCAGAACTCGACCATCACCTCGAACAGCTGCCGCTTGCTCCAGAGCGAGCGCGCGACCGTGGCGAGCAACGTGTCGGTCATCATGTCGCCGGAGTAGTTGGTGAACTGGTTGGTGTCCCACACCTGGCGGATCGTCCAGTTCAGCCGTGGGAAGTGCTTGGCGAGGATCGCGTCCATCGTCGTGTCGGAGACGGTCGACGGGGCCAGCTGCTGCTCGAGCCAGGTCCGGGTCCCGACGGCGCGGACCTCCTTCTCGAGGGTGGGCGTGTAGCCGTAGGTCGCGCGGCGGATCAGGTGCAGGACCGGGTCGGTCGCGAGGTAGCGGTGCGACGTCGGGGACCCCGGCGGCTTCGGCGTGGCGGCCTGGGCCGGCACGGCGAGCAGGCTGGTCCCACCCGCGGCCGTGACCAGGGCACCAGCGCCCATCGCAGCAACGACACCTCGACGAGACACCACCTGGCCGGCCACGTCTTGGCCCTCGACGCCGCAGAGGCCGGTGCTGATCGCCCACTCGGGTGAGGGAGGATGGGCGGGTGAGCGAGGCGCCCGAGGAGAACTTCTACGAAGCCGTCGGCGGAGCCGACACCTTCCGGCGTCTCGTGGCGCGCTTCTACGCGGGAGTCGCAGAGGACCCCGTCCTCCGGCCCCTGTATCCCGAGGCGGACCTCGGTCCCGCCGAGGACCGGCTGCGGATGTTCCTCGAGCAGTACTGGGGCGGCCCGAGGACGTACTCGCAGCAGCGCGGGCATCCGCGGCTGCGCATGCGCCACGCCCCGTTCACGATCGGGCCCACGGAGCGGGATGCGTGGCTGGCCCGGATGCGCACCTCGGTCGAGGAGCTCGGCCTGTCCGCCGAGCACGAGCGCGAGCTCTGGGACTACCTCGTCATGGCCGCGTACAGCATGGTGAACACCTTCGAGTGAGCCGGCGCCCGTAGGCTTCGGCCAATGACACCCGCACCGTGGTGGCGCGACGCCGTCATCTACCAGGTCTACATCCGTTCCTTCGCCGACTCCGACGGCGACGGCGTCGGGGACCTCCCCGGCATCCATTCCCGTCTCGGCTACCTCAGCGAGCTCGGCGTGGACGCGCTGTGGATCACGCCGTTCTACCCCTCCCCCATGGCCGACGGTGGCTACGACGTGGCGGACTACCGCGACGTCGAGCCGGTCTTCGGGACCCTGGCCGACTTCGACGCGATGCTCAGCGACGCGCACGCGCTCGGGCTGCGGGTGATCATCGACATCGTCCCGAACCACACGAGCGAAGCTCACGCGTGGTTCCAGGCGGCGCTCGCGGCAGGGCCGGGCAGCCAGGAGCGCGAGCGCTACGTCTTCCGGGACGGCCGCGGCCCCGACGGGTCCCTGCCGCCCTCGAACTGGCCGTCAGTCTTCGGCGGGAGCGCCTGGACGCGGGTTCCGGACGGCCAGTGGTACCTGCACCTGTTCACCCCGGAGCAGCCGGACCTCAACTGGGCCCTGCCCGAGGTGCGCGAGGAGTTCCACTCGATCCTGCGCTTCTGGCTCGACCGCGGGGTCGACGGGTTCCGCATCGACGTCGCCCACGGGCTGGCCAAGGACCACGCCGAGCCGCTGCGGGACCTTGACCTGGGCCAGACCGGCTTGCTCGACGCCTATGGCGGGGAGGACAACCCCCTGTGGGACCGCGAGGACGTCCACGACATCTACCGCGGTTGGCACGAGGTCCTCGCGTCCTATCCCGGGGACCGGATGTCGGTCGCCGAGGCCTGGGTCAACACCCCGGAGCGGCGCGCCCGCTACCTGCGGCCGGACGAGCTCAGCCAGGCGTTCAACTTCGACTTCCTCAAGAGCGAGTGGGCCTACACATCGTTGCGCCAGGCGATCGAGGCCGAGCTCGCCACCGTCGGCCTGGTCGGGGCCGCGGCGACGTGGGTGCTCGCGAACCACGACGTCCGACGTGAGGTCACCCGCTACGGGGACGGGGAGCTCGGCCAGCGACGGGCGCGCGCGGCGGCGCTGCTCCTGCTGGCGCTGCCCGGGTCGGCCTACGTCTACCAGGGCGAGGAGCTCGGTCTGCCGGAGGTCCTGGACCTCCCGGACGAGGTGCGCGCGGACCCGGTGTTCGCCCGCACCAAGGGCGAGCGCAAGGGCCGCGACGGATGCCGGGTCCCGCTGCCGTGGTGGGGCAGCGAAGCCCCGTACGGCTTCGGCCCCGACGGCTCCCGCCCCTGGCTGCCCCAGCCGTCGACCTGGGCCGACCTCAGCGTCGAGGCCCAGGCCGAGCGCGCCGACTCGATGCTCGTGCTCTATCGCAACGCCCTGGCGCTGCGCCAGTTCATCGCCGGTGAGACCGCCCTCACGTGGGTCGAGGACCTCGGGCCCGACGTACTGGCCTTCCGCCGCGGCGACGGCTTCCTGTGCCTGGTCAACCTCGGCACGACCTCGGTCGCACCGCCCAACGGGACCGAGGTGCTGCTCTCGAGCGACCCCGCGTACGTCGCCGCCGGCCCGATCGCTCCCGACACCGCTGCCTGGCTGCGCACCTGATCGACCGGGACCTACCCGTCGGGCGCGTGCGGCGGGCCGGTCTTCAGTGGTCGGCCGTAGCTGGTGATCCGCAGGTCGTCGGGCGGCTTGGTGTAGGTATTGCCGGCGGGGGTAGTCCACGTCACCGTCCCGTCCGGATGCTTGGTGATCCCGAAGCCGTAGACGGTCTTGAGCTGGTGCGAGGACCAGCACAGTCCGTTGAGGTTCGCTGCGCTGGTCGGCCCACCCAGTGCCCAGTCCTTGGCGTGGTCGGTCTCCACCGGCTTCGCGGCGCACCCTGGGCAGCGGCAGTCCTGGCCTCCGCCGAGCAGGTAGTCGCGCAGCTTGCCGGTGGGGGCGTAGCGGGTGCGGCCGAAGTCCAGCAGGTGTCCGTCGGCGTCCTCGAGGATGAAGCGACGCCACTCCGCGTCGTCGGCCAGAATCTGGACGAGCTCGGCGGGCAGGTCGCCGTACCGCTCGAGGCGCGCCAAGCCGCCCTGCTCCTGCGCAAGGAGGAGGTCCGCTGCCTCGATGACGACCCCGACCCTGATCTGCGCCGACGGTCCCATGGCCAGCCCGAGCGGGTTCAGCGGGTCGACGTGGTCGGAGCCGCCGTCATGGCCGTCCACGCCCGGCTCCGGGGAAGCCAGCCAGGCGAGCAGCTCGGAGCCGGTCGGCTCGGAGCAGGCCGCGAGCCCGTCAACTCCCGACACCTGCTCGGCGAGCAGCCAGGCGCGGTCCTCCTCGCCGACCGGCAGCGTCTGACCGCAGCAGGCGCAGGCACTGTCCCCGTAGGGGGTGTGCGGGCAGCTCATCAGACCGAGACCGGCCAGCTCGAGCCGCGCGGACCTCGACCAGCGCAGGAGGATGCGTCCCTGCCAGACACCCAGCCGCTCCCTCGCGTGGCCCGCGGCGACGGCCGCTCGCTGGGCCGCCTTCGCCTCGGCCCTCAGGGTCGCCTCGATCTCCGCGGTCCACAGTGCGGGCGCCGTGAGCTGGAGGGCCCCCATGCCGTCACCGGCGTCCCAGGAGCGCAGCCCGGACTCCCGGCTCACGGCGGACAGGTGCCGGGCGAGGTGGTCCTCGCCGGCTTCGAGACGCGACACGCGTGTCAGCGTCTGCTTCAACCGGGTCACCGGCAGCGAGACGGCCTTGGGGAGGACCCGCGCCTCGACCGCTGCGCACTGCGGCGCACTCAGGCGACGGGTCGACTCAGAGACCAGCCCGGCCCGGTAGAGCGACAGCTTCCCCGACTGCACCAGCGCCCTCGTCCCCGGGAGCCGGTCGCGCAGGTCCGTCGCGAGCATCACGCGCTCGCGCGCGAAGGACTCCGAGCAGTTCAACGCCAGCCTCGCGTACTCGAGGCCGAGCCGGTCCGGCTCCGGGCTCCCCAGAACGGGGGCCTGTTCGGCCGCCTCTGCCGCTGTCCCTGCCTCCCCCGCCGGCTCGGCGTCTGAGGCCGACCCCGCCGCCCAACCGACCCCGTGGCCGGACTCCGAGCCAGCGGCGTCGCGAGGGGCCGCGAGGGCGGCGATCCCGGCCATCGACAGCGACCCGAGCCACGCGAGGTTGGCTTCGACCTGCTCGACATAGGTGGCGCGCTCCCGCGCCCCGAGCAGCTCCGGGTCGAGCGACGCGAGCTCATGCACCGCACGCGGGCCTGGGGCGAGCCGCCCCGAGAGCACGCCGCCACAGGCCGGGTCGGCGGGGTCGTAGGTCGCGATCCCGGCGGGACAGGGCACCTCGTAGGGGTCCGGCAGCGTCGCGTCGAGCATCGCCGCGAACTCGGCGTCGACATCGGCCTCGCCGAGAAGAACGGCGAGCACGCTTTCGAACATGCGTTCGATAGTATTGAATACGCCGAGGAACCGCAAGGGGTTGTGCACACCAATACCCGGTCGCGGCCAAGGTCTCGCGGGCTCGGTGTTACCAAGCGAGCGGGGGACGCGTGAGCCGCAGCCAAGGGTCGCTATCCGGGGCCAGAACATCGCGAATGTGTGCAACGTGTCGGCAACGCTCCCATTGAGACGTGGCCGAGTCCCCCGGCGGATACCGAGAGCCGGCGAGAACCACGCCGGCCCACCACGCCCCTCGCCCAGCATCACAGGCGGCTCACTGAAACCCCGCGCACACCAAGATCACGAAAGATCGAGGTTGGGTGACGGACACAGCATGGCGGCTCGGGGATCTCGCGACTACTGCCTTGAGCGTGTGGGCACCGTGAGACGCTGGTGCCGTGTCCAAGAACCTGCCCTGGCTCGGGGGGATCTACGTTGCGGGTGTCGCCATCTTGGGTCTCACAAGCGCCTTGGTCCCGTCCGCCACTGACGCCTGGGTGATCGCCTGGATGGCGACGATGCCGCTAGCCATCGTGGCGTACCCCCTTGCCGCTGCCACGGCCGTCCTGCTGCCTGGGCCGATCGGTTACGTGGCTGTGTTCCTGAGCTTCCCGGCAACGGCCTACGTGCAGTTCCAGATCGCAAGAGCCCTCTGCATTGCGGCCCGCACCGCCTATCGGGACTGTCAGTTGCGCCGAGCGAGGGTGGCCTAGAGGCGGAGAACCATCCCCGCCTCGTCGAATCCGACGGCGCGCGAAGCGCATGATCAGCAAGGGGAGTGCGCGACCACTAGGTTGTCTGCATGGCCAAGGGGGACTCAATGATCGTGATCCACCGCGCCGACAACGATAAGCCCTGGCCAACACTCGTCCTGACCCCCGGCGAGCCCGTAGGAAAGCCGACGCGGGGCATCGTGAGTTGGGAGGACCTTCGCGCCCTGGCCACTGAGCACGACGTGTCACCGAAGATGATCCATCTCACCAGGGCGGCCGCGGAGCAGATCCGCGCGGCGTACGGCCCCGCTCCTTGGTAGCCCCCGCACACCAACCCCCCTCGTCGTCGTGCTGCAGGCAGTCGCTTTCGACCTTCGGTGCGGTCAGACGATCTCCTCTGCCATCCGCTCGGCAGTCGGCCGGACTCGGGTTCGTAGGGGTTGCCAGTCTTCTTCGACCTCGTCGAGGTAGACCGACCTCGCGTGCGCCAGGACGGCCCGCTCGCCCGGCGACAAGCGCGGCAACGCCCACGCGGCGGCCGCGTCCTTGGACTCCAGCTGTCCGGTGTCAACGCTCTCCCAGGCCCGCGCGAGGGTGAGCAGGACGTTCGTCGTGTCCGAGTCCAGGTCAGCGAGCAGCTGCGGGACACCGGCCTGGCTGGCAGCAGCCACGTCCGAGGCCGGGACCGGTTCGAGCACGCGGCTCGTTGGTGGCCCGAAGATCACCTGTCCATGGGTGAGCACGTCCGCCAGGACGACGGCCAGATCCGGACGGATGTGGGGCTCGGGCAGCCGCCCGCGCTGGACTGACTCTCGCAGCCACTCGCCGTACAGGAAGTCGACTCGCGGCGGGTATCGCCACGGCCGCAGGTCAGGCTGGCTGACCACGGTCACCTCGACAGGCCGCGGCTTCCCGTCCCGCCGGGGGTGACGTCCCGACTTCCGCAGCAGCAGGGCAACCAGCTCGGCCCGTTCCCTGGCATCGAGGCTCCTGCTCGCGACGACCAACACGTCCACGTCGCTTCTGGAGCGCGTCTGCCCGCGCGCAGCCGAGCCGTGCAGGTACACCCCGATGAGGACGCCCCCCAGGGTCGATCGCAGACTGCGGACGAGGTCGTCCACGTGCGCCGAGTCTCCGTGAGCGGGCGTGGCCACCCTGACACGCTAGATCGATTCGGCGGTCACTCCGAGCGGGAGACCAGGCGAACGCGACCTCCACAGAACGGACCCGCCCGGGCAGGCCAGGCGGCGCCAGGCGCCGGAGGCGGCGGCGCGTACCTCACCCTGCTCACCGAGCAGCCCCAGCGAGACCGCCGCGTGCGCCATCCGCAGCGGCAGGTCGAGGACGAGGGTCTGGCCCCAGACGTCCTCGGCGAGCCGCTCGAGCGCTTCGGGCGTGCGAGCGGGCTCCGCGAGGGCGTCGGCGCGGCGCTGGAAGGCTTCGACCGCCACCGCCACCTGGGCCGCCACCGTGGCCACCGGCACGACCGCCCGGGTCAGCCACCCGCCCCGGGGCGGCAGCTGGGCGGCCCAGACCGGGCCCACCACCCCCGGTGGGAGCCGCAGGCGCGCAGCGTCATCGAGGGCCTCCAGCAGCCGCCGGGCGCTGACCGTGGCATCGACCTCCGCCTCCCCCAGGAGGGCGAGCGGGCGCAGTGCCAGCACCCCGAACGGCGGGCCGGACCACACCCCCGCGACCAGACCGCGCGCCTGGACCCGTACGGCCGCCCGGTCGTCGAGGGCGAGGACGCGCCGTAGGTAGCTGTGCAGGCCGGCCCGCTCGGCCGCGGAGAGGGCAAGGGTCACGAGGGCGTCGGCTCGTCCTCGAGGGAGAGCAGGTGCATCCGCTCCTCGTCGGTCAGCGACCGGGACACACCCTCGCCCCGTTCCCACGCGGCCATCAAGGTGGACGCGCGCGCATAGACGGTGCCGTCGTCCTCGCGGACGACGTAGCGGAAGGTCCACGTCCGCCGGCTGACCCCGTCGACCCAGATGTCGATCGGCACTGGGCGCGACCGGTAGACCAGCGGCCGTCTGTAGTGGATCTCATGCTTCACGACCACGACGCCGGACTCCAGCAGCCCACCCAGCGGCACGGCGTCGAACAGCGAGATGCGCGCCTGCTCGAGGTAGACGAGGTAGGCCACGTTGTTGACGTGGCCATAGGCGTCCATGTCCGACCACCGCAGCGGGCAGCGGCAGGTGTGGCGGGCCATGCGTCAGCCGCGGGTGAGACGGCGGTACGTCGCCCGGTGCGGGCGTACCGCGTCGGGCCCGAGCCGCTCGACCTTGTTGGCCTCGTATGCCTCGAAGTTGCCCTCGAACCAGAACCACGTCGACTCGCCCTCCGAGGCGAGGATGTGCGTGGCGACGCGGTCGAGGAACCACCGGTCGTGAGAGATGACCACGGCGCAGCCCGGGAACTCGAGCAGGGCGTTCTCGAGCGATGACAACGTCTCCACATCGAGGTCGTTCGTCGGCTCGTCGAGGAGCAGCAGGTTTCCGCCCTGCTTGAGGGTCAGCGCGAGGTTGAGCCGGTTGCGCTCACCGCCCGACAGCACACCCGCGGGCTTCTGCTGGTCGGGGCCCTTGAACCCGAAGGCGGAGACGTAGGCCCGCGAGGGCATCTCGACGTTGCCCACCTTGATCCAGTCGAGCCCGTCGGAGACGACCTCCCAGAGGGTCTTGCTGGGGTCGATGCCGGCTCGTCCCTGGTCGACGTAGGAGATCTTCACGGTGTCGCCGACGCGCATGGCGCCGTCGTCGGGCTTCTCCTCCCCCACGATCATCTTGAACAGGGTGGTCTTGCCGGCGCCGTTCGGGCCAATGACGCCGACTATCCCGTTGCGGGGCAACGAGAAGCTGAGGTCGTCGACGAGGACCCGGTCGTCGAAGCCCTTGACGAGGTGATCGGCCTCGACGACGACCTGGCCCAGGCGCGGGCCCGGCGGGATCTGGATCTCCTCGAAGTCGAGCTTGCGGTACTTGTCCGCCTCTGCCGCCATCTCCTCGTAGCGCTGCAGACGCGCACGACTCTTCGCCTGGCGGCCCTTGGCGTTCGAGCGGACCCACTCGAGCTCCTCGCGGAGGCGCTTCTGGCGCTTGACGTCCTTCTGCCCCTCGACCTTCATGCGCGCGGCCTTGGTCTCGAGGTAGGTGGAGTAGTTGCCCTCATAGGGGTACGCGCGGCCGCGGTCGAGCTCGAGGATCCACTGGGCGACGTTGTCGAGGAAGTAGCGGTCGTGGGTGACGGCCACCACGGTCCCGGCGTACTTCTCGAGGTGCTGCTCGAGCCACTGGACCGACTCGGCGTCGAGGTGGTTCGTCGGCTCATCGAGCAGCAGCAGATCGGGCTGCTGCAGCAGCAGCTTGCACAGCGCAACACGGCGACGTTCGCCACCGGAGAGCTTGGTGACGTCGGCGTCTCCGGGCGGCAGGCGCAGCGCGTCCATCGCCTGATCGAGCCTCGAGTCGAGCTCCCACGCATCGTGGGTCTCGATGACATCGATCAGCTCGGCTTGGCGAGCGAGCAACGAGTCGAAGTCGGCGTCGGGCGCCGCCATCTTCTCGTTGATCTCCTCGTACTCCGCGAG
>DATJPE010000032.1 GCA_035506535.1 Actinomycetes bacterium
AGGTGCGCGATGTTGGCGGTGGTCCCGGTGCTCAGGTTGTCCAGGCACAGCACGTGCCACCCGTCGGCCAGCAGCCGGTCGCACAGGTGGGAGCCCAGGAAACCGGCTCCCCCCGTGACGACCGCTCGCCGGGCCGCTTCGCGGGACATGGCGGGCAGTCTCGCACGCCGCCGATCTGCTCATGGCGCGCACTTCCCTCGCCTCCCGGCTCGGGTCAATGCGCCGCAGTACTCATGGCGCGCATTGCCCTCGCCTGCCGGCTCGGGTCAATGCGCCGCAGTACTGATGGCGCGCATTGCCCTCGCCTGCCGGCTCGGGTCAATGCGCCGCGTCATCCCAGCTGCGGCCCCACCCCACCGACACCTCCAGCGGCGCCCGCAGGGCGTACGCGCCGGTCATCTCCCGCCGCAGCACGGTCTCCACCGCCTCGCGCTCCCCCGGCGCGACCTCGACGACGAGCTCGTCGTGGACCTGCAGGAGCATCCGCGACACGAGTCCCTCCTCGCGCAGGGCCCGGTCCACACCGAGCATGGCGACCTTGATGACGTCGGCCGCCGACCCCTGGATCGGGGCGTTGAGCGCCATCCGCTCGGCCATCTCGCGCCGCTGGCGGTTGTCGCTGGTCAGGTCCGGCAGGTAGCGACGGCGGCCCAGGATGGTCTCCGTGTACCCGGTACGACGGGCCTCGTCGACCACGCTGCGCAGGTAGTCGCGGACCCCGCCGAAGCGCTGGAAGTACTCCTCCATGAGGCTGCGCGCCTCCTCGGTGGAGATCCCGAGCTGGGCGGCCAGGCCGAAGGCGGACAGGCCGTACGCCAGCCCGTAGGACATCGCCTTGATCTTGGCGCGCATCGCCGGGGTGACGTCGGCCCGGTCCACCTGGAAGACCCGGGCGGCGACCGTCGTGTGCAGGTCCTCGCCGGAGGCGAACGCCTCGATGAGTCCCTCGTCCTGCGACAGGTGCGCCATGATCCGCATCTCGACCTGGCTGTAGTCGGCGGTCAGCAGGCACTCGTAGCCCGGGCCCACGACGAAGGCCTGCCGGATGCGCCGGCCCTCGTCCGTGCGGATCGGGATGTTCTGCAGGTTCGGGTCGGTCGAGGACAGCCGCCCCGTCGACGCGACCGTCTGGTTGAACGAGGTGTGGATGCGCCCGTCGTCGCCGACCGCCCGCTCCAGTCCCTCGACGGTCACCAGCAGGCGCGCGACGTCGCGGTGGCGCAGCAGGTGGGCGAGCAGCGGGTGCTCGGTCTGCGCGTACAGGCCCTGCAGGGCGTCGGCGTCGGTCGTGTAGCCCGTCTTGATCCGCTTGGTCTTGGGCAGCCCGAGCTCGTCGAAGAGGATCGCCTGCAGCTGCTTGGGCGAGCCGAGGTTGAACTCGCGGCCGAGGACGGCGTACGCCGCGTCCGCGGCGGCCTTGACCTCCCCCGCGAAGTGGGCGTGCAGGTGGGCCAGGTGGTCGCCGTCGACGGCGATGCCGACACGCTCCATGCCGGCCAGGACGTCGACCAGGGGCAGCTCCACCTCGTTGAGCAGCCGCGTCCCGCCGCGGGTCGCCAGCTCGGCGTCGAGCACGTCGGCCAGGTCGATGACGGCCCGGGCGCGTACCACGAGGGAGGAGGCGGCGGCCTCGTTGTCGTCGCCGTCGAAGCTCAGCTGGCCGTCCGGCTCGCTCTCGGCCCGCAGCTCGCGGTGCAGGAAGCGCAGGACGAGGTCGGCGAGGTCGAAGCTGCGCTGGCCCGGGAGAGCCAGATAGGCCGACAGCGCCGTGTCGCTCGTGACCCCGTGCAGGTCCCAGCCGTGGGCCGCCATGGCGAGCAGCGGGCCCTTCATGTCGTGCATCGCCTTGGTGCGGGCGGGGTCGGCGAGCCAGGCCGCCAGCGCGGCGTCGTCCTCGGGGACCAGCTGGGTCGGGTCGATCCACGCGCCCGACCCGTCGGCGGCCGCCAGCCCGACCCCGGTCAGCCGTCCCGTCCCGCTGCCCCACGTCCCGGTGCAGGCCAGACCCGAGCGGGTCGCCCCGCCGGCGTGCTGCTCGAGCCAGGCGGCCACCTCGCCCGCCTCCAGCCGGGCGACGTCGACGTCGAAGCCCTCCTCCGCCTCGGGCTCGACGCTGGACAGCGTCGCGTAGAGCCGGTCGCGCAGGACGCGGAACTGCAGGGTGTCGAAGACCCGGTGGACCTCGTCGCGGTCCCAGGGGCGCAGCGCCAGGTCCTCGGGACGTACCGGCAGCGGGACGTCACGGACGAGCTGGTTGACCCGGCGGTTGAGCAGCACCTGGGCGAGGTGGGACTGGACGGCCTCCCCGGCCTTGCCGCTCAGCTCGTCCACCCGGTCGGCGAGAGTGCCGAGGTCGCCGAACTGGGTGAGCCACTTCGCGGCGGTCTTCGGGCCGACGCCGGGCACGCCCGGCAGGTTGTCACTGGTCTCCCCCACGAGGGCGGCCAGGTCCGGGTAGAGCTTCGGCGGTACGCCGTACCGCGCCTCCACCTCGGCCGGGTCGATGCGGGCCAGGTCGCTGACGCCCTTGCGCGGGTAGAGCACCGTGACCCGGTCGCTGACCAGCTGGAAGGCGTCGCGGTCCCCCGTGATGACCTCGACGTCGTAACCCTCGTCGGCCGCCTCGGAGGTCAAGGTGGCGATCACGTCGTCCGCCTCGTAGCCCTCCGCGGTCACGACGGGGATGTTGAGCGCGTCGAGCACCTCCCGGATCAGGCTGACCTGGCCGTGGAAGGCGCTCGGGGTCTCGCTGCGGTTGGCCTTGTACTCGGGGTAGGTCTCGTTGCGGAAGGACTGCCGGGCCAGGTCGAAGGTCACGGCCAGATGGGTGGGCTGCTCGTCGCGCAGGGCGTTGATGAGCATGGCGGTGAAGCCGTACACGGCGTTGGTGGGCTGGCCGGTCGTCGTCGAGAAGTTCTCGACCGGCAGGGCGAAGAAGGCGCGGTAGGCGAGGGAGTGCCCGTCGAGCAGGAGGAGCCGGGGTCTGGTGTCTCCGGTGCTCACCCGGTGGACTCTAGTCAGCCCGGCCATGGCCCTACGGTGGCGTCCATGTCCGACAACAGCAGGTCCGACAAGAGTGGGTCCGACAACAATGGGTCCGGAGCACGAGACGTCGGGGACGTCCCCCTCGACTTCCTCAACGCCGACGGGTCGATCGACCTCGACGCGCTGAACCGCGCCATCTCCCTCGCCG
>DATJPE010000033.1 GCA_035506535.1 Actinomycetes bacterium
AGGAGGCAGCCGAGGTCGGACGGGATGGAGTCGAACCCGCACGAGTGGACGATCCGCGCGCCGTGCGACGCGGCCGGCGCACCGCAGCGTGCCAGGGACTCGCGCACGAACAGCACCTCGCCGGTGAGGTCGGCGTAGTCGGTCCCCGCGGCCGCGCACGCCTCCACCACCGGAAGGCCGTAGCGGGCGTACGGCCCGACCGTCGTCGCGACCACCTGCGCGGACCAGACCATCGCCTCGACGGAGTCCCGGTCACCGGAGTCCGCGACGAGCAGGGGCCAGTCACGGGCGCGCGGCGCCAGCCCACCGCGCAGCGCCTCCAACTTCTGCTTGGAACGGCCCGCGAGCCCGATCCGTACGCCCTCCGGCGCGTGCTCGGCGAGGTAGTCGGCGACGAGACGCCCCACGAAGCCGGTCGCCCCGAAGACCACCACGTCGAGGTCACGCCGGACCGGGTGCTCCTCGTCCATGCGGCGCCCCTCTCCTCGTGGGCGAATCTACCCAAGCACCGCTCGGGCGTTCACACGTCACTCACAGGTCGCCCTCCTACTCTCCTCGCCATGGGCAGGCCGAGCTCCGCGGACGCCGGCCGCGACGTCGACCGGCGGCGCTTCCTCGGTCTGCTCGCCGCGGGCGCCGCCGGCCTCACGGCCGCCGCGTGCACCACCAGCGCCGGGTCCACGAGGGCCGCGTCGTCCGCGCGCGCATCCGGACCCGGGCCGTCACCCGGCGCCGCGTCCGCACCGGCCCGTGCCACCACCTCGAGCACCGCCGCCGCGCCCGCGTCGACCGCCGCGCTGCCCCGCACGACGCCGTGGACGGCACGGATCGGGGAGGTGCACCCAGCGGTCAAGCACCGCGCGACCGCACTCGTCCAGGCGGTCGCCGCGTGGCCCGAGGGCCAAGGCGGGATGGCCGCGGCTCGACGCCGGGTCGCCGCCCTCGGGATGGACCCGTCGTTGGCCGACGCCTGCGCCCCGCTGGTCGGCAGCGAGCCTGCGGCCGCCTGCCAGGTCGTGGACGCCCAGTACGGCGGAATCCTCGCGACCTCCTCCAGCGTGCTCGTCGTCGTCGATCAGTGGCGCCGCCACGCCGACGGCACCGTGCACGCCGGCGGGACCACCCTCGACATCCGGCTGGTCGAGGCCTCGCCACGCTGGCGCGTCGTCGACGTCTTCCCGGCCCACCCGGCGCCGGCCACGAGGACGCCGGCATCCAACGCCCGCGCAGTGCTCAGCAGCAGCCGAATCCACCTGCCGCACGCGGCGCACGCCGACGTGATGAGCGGGACCATCCACGCCTCGGTGCTGGACACGCTCCTCGCCCTCGCGGACCGCTACGTCGTCGACGTCAGCATCGTGCGGTCGGGCCATCCGTACTACGTCTTCGGGACGCGCCGCCGCAGCGACCACCCGAGAGGACGGGCCGTCGACGTGTGGGCCCTCGACGGCCGCCCCCTCGTGGAGCCGGTCAACCATCCGCTGGCCGTCGCCGGGATGCGCCTGGCGGTCGCGCACGGCGCGTACAACGTCGGCGGGCCAGTGCTGCTCGCTGGCCCGCAGTACTTCAGCGACCAGACCCACCAGGACCACATCCACCTGGGCTTCGACGTCTGACCACGGCCGGCGAACGCGGCCGCGACTCGCCTCAGGAGTTGAGCTCGGCGAACAGGGTCTGCGTGACCGGGCTGGGCGAGACCCCGAGCTCCTCGCGAAGCGTCCGACGCAGCCGGTCGTAGACCAGCAGAGCCTCCGCCAGGTTGCCCTGCGCCGCGAGGGCACGCATGAGAAGCCGGTAGCCGCTCTCGCGGAACGGCTCGACCTCGACGAGAGAGCGGCCGGCCCGGCAGGCCGCGGCCAGCTCCGAGCCGCCGATACCGAGGCAGCTCGACCCGTACGCCTCCAGAGCGCGCAGGCGCGTCTCGGCGAGCCGGCGTCTCTCGTCGACGAGCCAGTCGAAGGTCTCCTCCCCCTCCTCGCCCGCCAGCAGCCCGCGCTCGGCGGCGAAGAGCGCCACCTGCGAGGGCGCCCAGGCCCGCACCCAGTCGCCGGCCGCGACCGAGGACTCCGCGCGGTGGACCGCCTCACGCGCGACCTCCAGGTCGACCCAGGGGTCCACGAGCCTCAGCCGCAGCGTCGCGCGCCCGTCGACGGAGGAGGTGCCCAACACCTGCCGGATCTTCGACAGCAGGGCGGACAGCCCGCTGTCGACGTTGCCGGGAGGGCGCGCCGGCCAGATGGCGTCGATGAGCTCGCCTCGAGGCACGTACCGGTGCCGGTTCAGCACGAGGTAGCCGCACAGCAGCCGTCCCTGGCGACCGGGCAGCCGATCGTCAACCCGGCGCCCGGCACGGTCGACCACCAGCGGTCCGCACACCTGGATGCGGATCGACGGAGCATCCCCGCGCGCCTGTTCCGGCACGCCAAGATTCTGCCAAGGAGGGTCGGTACAACAGCAGACCGGAGGTGCGAGATGGCACGAGTGATTCGCTGCGAGTGCGGCTTCGTCGCACGCGGCGAGAGCGACGACGAGGTCGTCGACACGATCCGCGGTCACATGAGGAGCGACCACCCGGCGCTGTACGAGTCGGTCGACCGCGCGGACCTCTACAGCTGGATCCAGGTCGAGTAGCGAGGAGCAGGCACATGACGACTCAGGCGAGAACGACTGGCGAGGCACCGGCTTTCGATGCCGCCGCCTACAAGGCGACGACGCTGGCCCAGTGGGAGCAGGCGGCCGCCGCGTGGCACGAGTGGGGTCCGACGCTGGAGAGCTGGCTCGGGCAGGCGACCGAGCTCATGCTCGACGCGGCCGGGGTCGGGCCGGGGGCCAAGGTCCTCGACGTCGCCGCGGGAGCCGGCGGGCAGACGCTGACCGCCGCGCGGCGGGTCGGCCCCACCGGCCGCGTCCTGGCGACGGACATCTCCCCGCAGATCCTCGCCTTCGCCGAGCGCGAAGCCCACGACCAGGGGCTGACCTGGGTGAGCACCCGGGTCCTCGATGGCGAGAACCTCGACGTGGAGCCGGGAAGCTTCGACGCCGTGATCTCCCGGGTCGGCTTCATCTACTTCCCCGACCAGCCGGCCGCCTTCGCCGGGATGCTGCGCGCCCTGCGCCCGGGCGGTCGCCTCGCCGGCATCGTCTACTCCACCCCGGAGGCGAACGGGTTCTTCTCGATCCCCGTGTCGATCATCCGGCGGCGCGCCGAGCTGCCGCCGCCACTGCCGGGCCAACCCGGTCCGTTCAGCCTTGGCGCCCACGGAGTGGCCAGCGCGGCGCTGGAGCGGGCAGGGTTCGTCGACGTGTCGGTCCAGGCCGTCTCCGCGCCGTTGCGGATGGTCTCCTCGGCGGAGTGCGTCCGCTTCGAGAGGGCGTCGTTCGGCGCGCTCCACCAGATGCTCTCGCGCCTCGACGAGCGGGACCAGGAGGCCGCCTGGAGCGAGATCACCGAACGCCTCGGCGAGTTCGACGGACCCGACGGATTCGTCGGTCCCTGCGAGCTGCTCGTGGTCGCCGGGTCGCGCCCTGGGGCACCCTCGTGACCACGGTCGTCGCGGCGGCCGTCCAGGCAGCGCCCGTCATGCTCGACACCGCTGGGACCCTCGAGAAGGTGGTGGCGCTCACCGAGAAGGCCGCGGCGGACGGGGCCGAGCTCGTCGTGTTCCCCGAGACCTTCGTCCCGGGCTATCCCGACTGGGTCGCCCGAACGCTGCCGTGGGACGACGCGGCGCGCGAGCTCTACGGGATGCTGCTGGACCAGGCCGTCGTCGTGGGCTCCGCCGAGACCGACCTGCTCGCCGAGACGGCGGCCCGGCTCGGCGTGTGGCTCGCCGTCGGGGTGGACGAGCGGGAAGCGGTCGGGTCCACCGTCTACAACACCCTGCTGTACTTCTCCCCCGAGGGCACCCTGGCCGGTCGGCACCGCAAGCTGGTGCCGACCGGTGGTGAGCGGCTGGTCTGGGGCGCCGGTGACGGCTCCACGCTGCCGGTGCTCGAGACGCCCTTCGGACGCCTCTCCGGCTTGATCTGCTGGGAGAACTACATGCCGCTCGCCCGAGCGGCGCTGTACGCCCGTGGGGTCGACATCCACCTCGCCCCGACCTGGGACGACCAGGACTCGTGGGTGGCCAGCATGCGCCACATCGCCAAGGAGGGGCGCATGCACGTGATCGGCGTCAACTGCGCGCAGCGCGCCGCCGACCTGCCGGAGGGTCTGCCGGGGCGCGAGAGCCTCTACTCCGGGGAGGAGGAGTGGCTCAGCCGCGGCCGATCGGTGATCGTCGGCCCCGACGGGACGATCCTCGCCGGCCCCGCGGTCGAGCGCGAGGAGATCCTCCTCGCCGAGCTGGACGTCACCGCGGCACGGCGGTCACGGCAGTTCTTCGACCCGGTCGGGCACTACAGCCGCCCCGACGTGTTCCACCTGAGCGTCGACACGACCCCGCGGCCGGGTGTCAGCTTCACCGAGCAGCCGGGCGGCGAGTAGCACCGGGTCCGTCGTTATCCTCCGAGCCGGGAGGCGGCGCCCGCCGCCCGCTCTACGAGGAGGCGGAACCATGGCCGACCAGCTTGCTCCCTTCCGCGCGGACCACGTCGGCAGCCTGCTCCGGCCGGCACGGCTGCTGGCGGCCCGCGAGGACGCCGCCGCCGGACGCATCCCTCGCGAGGCGCTGCAGGAGGTGGAGGACGAGTGCATCCGCGAGGTGGTCGGCAAGCAGGGTGACGCCGGCCTGTCGTCCGCGACCGACGGGGAGTTCCGCCGTACCTCGTGGCACATGGACTTCATCTACCAGCTCGGCGGCGTCGCCCGGTCGGACCAGAAGCTGACCGTCCACTTCCACAACGAGGACGGCGACCTGGACTTCGAGTCGGCGGCGCTCGTCGTCAACGAGCGGATCGGTCTGCGGGACACCATCTTCGGCGATGCCTTCACGTTCCTGCGTGACACCGTCCGCCCCGGCCAGACCCCGAAGCTGACGATCCCGTCGCCGAACATGGTCCACTACCGCGGGGGACGTGCCGCGATCAGCACGCAGACCTATCCGGACCTCGGGCAGTTCTGGGCCGACCTCACCGGGGCCTATGCCGAGGAGATCGCTCGCCTCGGCGACCTCGGCTGCACCTACCTGCAGCTCGACGACACCAGCCTCGCCTACCTCAACGACCCGGAGCAGCGGGCGATGCTGGCCGCCCAAGGGGCTGACGCCGAGCACCAGCACGAGCAGTACGTCCGCAACATCAACGCCGCCCTGGCCGGACGGCCCGCCGGCATGAGAGTCACCACCCACATGTGTCGTGGCAACTTCCGCTCCTCCTGGGCGGCCGAGGGCGGCTACGACTTCGTCGCCGAGGTCCTCTTCAGCCAGCTCGCGGTCGACGGCTTCTTCCTCGAGTTCGACGACGCTCGGTCGGGGGGATTCGAGCCGCTGCGCTTCGTCCCGCCTGGCAAGCAGGTGGTCCTCGGCCTGGTCACCACCAAGCGCGGTGCGCTGGAGACCAAGGACGAGCTCAAGCGCCGCATCGACGAGGCCAGCCGCTACGTCCCGCTCGACCAGCTGTGCCTGTCGCCGCAGTGCGGCTTCTCCTCCACCGTCGAGGGCAACGCCCTCACCGAGGACGAGCAGTGGTCGAAGCTGCGGCTGATCGTCGAGACGGCGCGGGAGGTCTGGGGCTGACGCCCGGGTCTCATCCCGTCGTGGCGATGGCGACGTCGCTCGGGCAGTCGGGGTCGGAGCGGCGCAGCCGGGCGGTCGGGTTGAACTGGCTGACCACGCTGAAGGACTCGGCGCGGGGTACGTCGATCCGCGTCCAACCGCCGTCATCGCTCACGCACGCCAGCAGCTGCTCTCGTGTCCCGGGTCGCACCACGGTGAGGTAGCTCGACCAGCGAAGCCGCAGCCGTACCGTGCCCGCGGCCGTGGTCGCCAGCGTGACGCTGCTCGGGGTCACCGCCGTCACCGTCGCCCCGTTCGCCAGCGGCGTGGCGTCCACCACCTGGAACAGCTGCCAGTTCCGGTCCGACCAGACCAGCCGCAGGTACGGCAGCCCGGCCGCGACGAGGCGTCCCTCGTCGGCCGACGCGAAGTCCAGCTTCCCGTCGGGCAACGCGACCCACCCCACGGCCAGCTGGCCCAGCCAGCCGCGGTAGCTCTCGGGCGTCAGGGCGCCGTCGGTGTAGAAGAGCGGGTTGTCCGCGACGTCGACCTGACGGTCCCAGCCCCGGGCGAGTGAGACCGAGCCGGACAGGTACGCCGAGGCCCAGTGGTTGACGGTGTCGACCACCTCGACGCGCTCACCGCGGGCCGGCATACCCGCCGCGGCCTGCACCGCGTGGAGCTCGGCCCGCAACGGCTCGTAGAAGGCCTGGGCCGCCGAGGGGTTGCTCGACGCGAACAGCTGGTGGGCGAGGTCGCTCACCGGCCAGGCGACGACGACGAGGAGCAGCGCGAGCGTTCGCCGCCACGACAGCCGCGAGCAGGCGACGAGAACCGGACCGGCGCCCACCCAGGCCAGGCGGCCGATGTTGCCGCCGACAGCGCCCGGGACCAGCAGGAAGACCGGCAACGAGATGAGCACGGCGAGCGCGGCCGCGCGGACCAGCCGCACCCGACAGACCAAGGCGACCACCACGCAGCAGACGGCCGGCGGGATCGCGTTGACCACGGTGAACGGCATGACGCCGGTCCCCGGGAACAGCAGCGCCATCGTGCCGCCGACGGCCACCAGGCAGCCCGCGCTGACTGCGGCCGCGGCGCGGCGGGTCCGGTCCACCGCGACGACCGCGAGCAGGACCAGGCCGAGGAACAGCCCCGCGAGGGGACTGGCGAGGTAGGCCGCAACCGAGAGGGCGGCGGCGACCCACCCGAGGCGCGCACGCAGCGCGACCAAGGCCCAGGTGGCCACCGCCAGGCCGATCGCGAAGGTGACCCGGCCGGCGACCAGGTCGGCGGCGAAGGCGACCGCGAAGGCCACGGCGCCGGCGCGCGGCCGGGGGGCGTCGCGCAGCAGCACCGACGCGCCGACAGCGCCCGCGACCGCCGCCAGCGCCCCACTCGCACGCACGCCGATGGCCGCCATCGAGGCCGGTGCCAGGACGCTGTACGTCGGCAGCGAGACGCCACCGAACCAGCCGGTCCACCACGACACCACGCCCGACTCCCGCACCACCGACGAGCGCGCCACCTGGGCGGCCAGGTCGGGGGCGGCCGGGCTCCAGCGCAGGTAGGCCACCGCGAGCGCGACGCCGAGCACCAGCGCCCACCGGGTCGCCGACCAGGGGTGAGCGCCGTCCGGCCGACCCGTGTGGACCCGTTCCATGCCGCTCCTCCGGCCAGCCAACCTAGCCCGTGGGCTGGTCCGCCCCGCGCCCGGCCCCGGCCAGGCGGGCGCTCCAGAGGTCCTCGACCGGCCAGCTCGACGCCCAGGAGGCGGAGGCGATCTCGTAGTAGTCCGGGTCGACAGCGTCCGTACCGGCGTACAGCTCGTGCAGCGCCTCGACGACGAACCCGTGCGAGCGCAGCACCGCGATCCAGTCCCCGTGCGAGGGATGGAACTCCACGCCGCCGCCGGGCCAGCGCACCCGGCGCAGGTCCCGCTGGGGGCGCAGCAGCCGCTCCCCCGCCACCCCGGACTCCTCGGGCACGCACAGGCTGGCGAGCACGCTGTTGGTCAGGAACACGAGGCGGCCACCCGGCCGCAGGAGGCGCGCTGCCTCACCGACCCAGCGCGACGGCTCGCACCACACGCTGGCGCCGTACTCGCTCACGACGAGGTCGAAGCTGGCGTCCGGAAGCGGTACGTCGGCCGCGTCGGCCGCCACCAGCGGGAAACTCATCCCATGCTCGCGCTGGCAGCGAGCCGCGGTCACCAGCTGCGCCGGTGTGACGTCCACGCCGACCGGCCGGGCACCCAGCCGCTGCAGCCAGGCGGAGAAGTACGCCGTCCCGCAGCCGAGCTCCACGACGTCGAGCCCGGCCACCTCGCCCAGGGCGCCGATCTGCCACTCGGGGACGGCGAACAGGCCCCACACCACCTCCTCGCGAGCCCAGGCGACCCGGGCGTGCTCGTCGGTGTGCTGGGCGTTGACCAGCGTCCACAGCTCGCGGTTGACCGCCGCGTCATCGAGGTGTGCCGCGTCGGGGCTGCTCCGCTCCATGGGAGAAGTCACGCACACCGCGCGGGGCTCAGCTGCACCGGGGACCCGATGAGACAACCGGCCCCTCCTGCTCGTAGCGTCGTCGCTGACGCGGCGGGCCCGGCGCCGCCCGAAGCAGCGGGAGAACGCATGGCGACGCTGACCGTGTGGCGGTTCCCGACGCCGACCGGGGCGGAGGACGCCGAGTACACCCTGGACCAGCTGCAGCGCCAGCAGCTGATCTCCGTCCACGACGCCGCGATCGTGAGCTTCCCGCTGGGGGCGACGAAGCCGACCACCAAGCAGCTGAACAGCCTGACCGGGGCAGCGGCCCTCGGTGGGGCGTTCTGGGGTCTGCTGTTCGGCCTGATCTTCTTCGTCCCGCTGCTCGGCGTGGCCATCGGCGCCGGGCTCGGAGCCCTGGCCGGATCGCTCACCGACGTGGGCATCGACGACGACTTCATCGCACTCGTCCGGACCCAGATCACGCCAGGGACGTCGGCGCTGTTCGCCTTGACCTCCGACGCGGTGGTCGACCGGGTGCGCGAGGCCTTCGCGGGCCAGGAGATGGAGCTCATCTCGACCAACCTCAGCAAGGAGCAGGAGGACCGCCTGCGCGAGGTCTTCGGATTGCAGTGAAGCCCCTCGACCCGAGGCTGCTCGCCCACACGAGGGCCAGCCGGCACCACCTCGTCGCCGCCAGCGCGATCACCGTCGCGACGGCCGTGCTCCTCGTGGTGCAGGCCTTCGCGGTCGCCGACGTGGTGGTCCGCGGGTTCCAGGACGGCGCGACGCTCGGCGCCGTACGCACGCCGTTGCTCGTCATCGCTGTCGTCGTGCTCCTGCGCGCGAGCCTCGCGTGGGCGGGCGAGGTGGCATCGCACCGGGCGGCCGCCTCCGTGAAGTCCCAGCTGCGTCGCGACCTGCTCGCCCACGTGGTCGGACTCGGGCCGGACTGGCTCTCCGGACGGCGCACCGGCGAGCTGGCCACGCTCGCGACGCGCGGCACCGACGCCCTCGACGGCTACTTCTCCCGCTACCTGCCGGCTCTCGCGAGCGCCGCGGTCATCCCGCCGCTGATGGTGCTGGTGATCCTCAGCCAGGACCTCTGGTCGGGGCTCATCGTCGTCCTCACCCTGCCGCTGATCCCGGTCTTCGCCGCGCTCATCGGGCGGGCGACCGAGCGACGCGCTCAGCGGAGCTGGCGGGCGATGGCGACCCTCGCCGGCCACTTCCTCGACGTCGTCGACGGACTGCCCACCCTCCTCGTCTTCCGCCGGGCGAAGGCCCAGGTGCGCACGATCCGGGAGGTGACCGACGAGAACCGCGTGGCCACCATGGCCACGCTGCGCCTGGCCTTCCTGTCCTCGGCGGTCCTGGAGTTCATCGCCACCATCTCGGTGGCCCTCGTCGCCGTCTCGTGCGGGCTGCGCCTGGTCGACGGGCGCCTGGACCTGCGCACCGCCCTGGTCGTGATCATGCTGACCCCGGAGGCGTACTGGCCGCTGCGCCAGGCCGGCGCCCAGTTCCACGCCAGCGCCGACGGGCTCGCCGTCGCCGACCAGGTCTTCGCCGTCCTCGAACGCCCACTGCCCGTGCCGGCCTCCGCGCAGCAGGTACGTCTCGACGGGGCGACCATCTGCGTCGAGGGCTTGATCGTCTCCTACGACCGGGCGAGGCCGGCGCTCGGCCCGCTCGACCTCACGGTAGGACCGGGTGAGTTCGTCGGGGTGGCCGGCCCCAGCGGCTGCGGCAAGTCGACCCTGTTCTCGGTGCTGCTCGGCTTCGTGCCCCCGACGGCGGGACGGGTCCTGGTCGTGCCCGCGCACGGTGCGGGCGTCGACCTGACCGACGTCGACCCGCGGCACTGGCGCGCCCAGGTGTCCTGGCTGCCGCAGAGCCCCTGGTTCGCGCGAGCCTCGATCGCCGAGAACGTGCGGCTGTCCGACCCCGACGCCGGCGACGACGCGGTCCGCGACGCGCTCGAGCGCGCGCAGGCCTGGGAGTTCGTGGCCCGTCTGCCCGAGGGGGCCGACACCGTGATCGGCGAGGGCGGGTACGGCCTCTCGGCCGGCCAGCGCCAGCGGCTGGCGCTGGCAAGGGCGTTCCTGCGCGACGCGCCCCTGGTGCTGCTCGACGAGCCCACCGGCCACCTGGACCCGGAGAGCGAGGCGCTCGTCGACGAGGCGGTCCGCACCCTGGCGCGCGGACGCACCCTGCTGGTGTCGGCGCACCGGCCGTCCCTGCTCGCCGACGCCGACCGGGTCGTCCGGCTCGATGCCCCGCTGCTGGCGGAGCCGGTGCGATGAGGCACGACGCGGCCGACGTCGCGCGGCTGGCCGCCGCCGGGCGGCCCGCGCGGACCCGCCTCGGGCTGGGCGCGCTCGCGGGCGCGGGCGCGCTCCTCGCCGGGATCGGCCTGACCGCCACGGCGGCCTGGCTCATCGCGCGCGCCTCCCAGCGGCCCCAGATGGTCGAGCTCAGCCTGGCCGTCGTCGCCGTCCGCTTCTTCGGGGTGACCCGTCCGGTGCTGCGCTACGTGGAGCGGCTGGTCTCGCACGACGCCGCCTTCCGCGTGCTGGCCGACGTGCGGTCGCGGGTCTACTCGCGCCTGGTGCTGCGACCGCCCGCCCGGCTCGGCACGCGCCGGCGCGGGGAGCTGCTCTCGGGAGTGGCCTCGGACGTGGACGCCGTCGAGGACCTGCACCTCGGCGTGCTCGAGCCCGCGGCGGTGGCCGGCGTCGTCTCGGCCGGCGTCGTCGTCTTCATGACCTGGCTGCTGCCCTCGGCGGGCTTGGCGCTGCTCGCCGCCCTCCTCGTCGCCGGCGTCGCGGCGCCCTGGGCCGCGGCTCGGGCCGCCCGGCACGCCAGCGCGGTCGTCGCGCCCAGACGCGCCGAGCTCAGCGCGACGGTCGTGGACCTGCTGCGCGGCGCCCCTGACCTGGTCGCGCTGGGTGCGGCCGAGCGGTGGCTCGCCGAGGCGGACGCCCTCGACGAGCAGCTCACCACGGCGAGTCGGCGCAGCGCGTGGGCGACCGGACTCGGCACGGGGCTCGCCGCCCTCGCCGCCGGCGGGGCGGTGCTGGCCAGCGCGGTGCTCGGGGTGTCCGCCGTGTCGGGCGGCCAGCTGGCCGGGCTCGCGCTCGCCGTCGTGGTCCTGGTGCCGCTGGCCGCGTTCGAGTCCCTCGTCCCCCTGCCTCGGGCGGCCGTCATGTACGACGGCATCCGCCAGGCCGCCCGCCGGCTGTTCGCGGTCGTCGACGACCCCGCCGCCTACCCCGAGCCCGAGTCCCCGCGACCGCTTCCGGACGGCCCGTACGCGCTGCGCCTCACCGACGTGCGCGCCCGCTGGAACCCGGACGGGCCGCTCGTGCTCGACGGCGTCGACCTCGACCTCCCGCCCGGCCGCCGGGTCGCCATCACCGGCGCGTCGGGGTCCGGCAAGTCGACCATCGCCGCGCTGCTGCTGCGCTTCCTGCCGGCCGAGTCGGGGTCGGTCGCCATCAACGACCTCGACGTGGCCGAGCTGACCCCCGAGGACGTCCGCGGGGTGATCGGGCTGGTCGACGACGACCCGCACCTGTTCGACACCACGCTGCGCGGCAACCTGGCGCTGGCCCGCCCCGAGGCGAGCGACGACCAGCTGGTCGCCGCGCTTCGTTCCGCCCGGCTCGGCCCGTGGTACGACGCCCTCCCCGAAGGCCTCGACACCTGGCTCGGCGAGCGGGGCGGGCAGGTCTCCGGCGGGGAACGGCGACGTATCGCCTTGGCCCGGGCGCTGCTTGCCGACCAGCCGGTCCTCGTCCTCGACGAGCCCACCGAGGGCCTGGACGCACCGACCGCGGACGCGGTCATGGCCGACCTGCTGTCGGCCTCGGCCGGGCGCTCCGTCGTGCTGCTCGCCCACCGGCCCGAGGGCCTCGACCTCGTCGACGAGGTGCTCGTCCTACGTGAGGGCCGCCTGTCCCCGCGCGGCCCCGCGAGCGTGTGACAGACTCGGGCCGAATCCAGCCGATCAGGTGACGCGAAGGGACACGCCCATGGCTGAGGACATCGAGGAGATGGGGCCGATCGACTACCTCGTCGTCGAGTACCCCGGCAACAAGATGACGGGAGAGGCGCTGCCGCTGCTCGTCGACCTGGTCGACCGCGGCCTGGTCCGCATCATCGACCTGGAGTTCGTCCGCAAGGACATCGACGGCACGGTCACGGCCCTCGAACTGGCCGACTTCGACGGTGACGGCACGCTGGACCTGGCGGTGTTCGAGGGCGTCTCCTCGCACCTGCTCGACGAGACCGACTTCGCAGAGATAGCGAACGCCCTCGAGCCGAACTCCTCGGCAGCCGTGCTCATCTACGAGAACGTCTGGGCCGGCCCGTTCGCGGCCGCGGTACGTCGCGCCGGGGGTCAGCTCGTCGCGAGCGGCCGGATCCCCGTCCAGGCCCTCATCGCCGCCCTCGACGCCGCCGAGGCGACCGAAGCCACCAGCTGAGCGAACCACACCACGAAGGAGCACGACCCATGCCAGGACTCATCCGAGGCGTCGCACGTACCGCGGTCGTCGCGGGCACCGCGACCGCCGTCTCCAACCGGGTCTCCCGCCGCCAGGCCGGCCGCTGGGCCGAGCAGGAGCAGGAGCAGCAGGCGCAGCAGCAGTACGCGCCGCCGCCGCAGGAGTACGCCCCACCGCCCCAGCAGTACGCGCCCGCGCCCGAGGCGCCGCCGATGGAGGACAAGCTGGCGCAGCTGAAGCAGCTGGGCGAGCTCAAGGACGCCGGCGTGCTGACGGAGGCGGAGTTCGAGGTCCAGAAGAACAAGATCCTCAACGGCTGACCGCTCGAGTGGTGAAGGCCCGCGTGCCTAGTGGTGCACGTGGGCCTTCAACACGATCATGATGATGCCGAAGGCGCCGGCGACGGCTGCGGAGAGCAGCCGTCGGCCCAGCCTCAGGTGCGCGTCGCCGCCCACCCGCCAGCCGGTCCAGCACAGCACCACGGTGCTCGCGACCAGCGCGGTCAAGACAGCCGTGTCCAGTCCCGCGCCGGCCAGCGAGACGACGACAAGCACCCCGAGCGAGACGAACGAGGCGGAGACCAGCTCCCAGCCCCGGGCGAGCTCGCCGGCGACGTCGGCGCGGGTGAGGTCGCGGTGGATCACGATGCGCAGGGCCATGATCCGGGCGTAGCGCTCCGCGGCCCAGTAGATGAGCAGCGTCACGATGACGGAGGCGACCAGCCTCGCCACGGTCTCCCGGGGGGCGACCGCGAGGACGGCGGATCCGACGATCGTGCCGTAGATGGCGCTGGCCGCCCGCCGCTCGCGCTCGAGGTCCACCTCGTCGGTCGCGGGCGCGTCACCGGAATGGGTGTCGCCGGCGTCGGGGCCGAGCGCGCGATCGGTCACCGGGCGATCCTCCCAGGTGGGCAGGCAGGTCGGCGGACGGAGCCGGCGAAGAGCCGCTGCAGTGGGGACCCCACAACGATCCCGCCCGCGGCCTGTTGACCGGCTTGGCCCGCACGAGGCTGCCGCGTGCAGCATGATCGGAGCCTGACCCGCCCGCCGACCCCGACCGAGGAGCCAGCGTGAGCAGCGCCGTAGCCCTTCCCCGCCGCACGTCCTACCTGACCGACCGGTGGTCCTCCTCCGCGGCGGGGACCGTCGCCCTCGTCGTCGGCTTCGCCGCGCTGACCGCCCTGTGCGCGCAGATCTCCTTCCGCCCCTCGGGCTGGGTGGTCCCGATCACCGGCCAGACCTTCGCGGTGCTGCTCACCGGGGCCGCGCTCGGCTCCCTGCGCGGGATCGCGAGCATGACCCTGTACGCCCTCGCGGGCATCGTCGGGCTCCCCGTGTTCGCCCACGGCGCCCACGGCTGGTCACAGCTCGCGGGCGCGACCGGCGGCTACATCGTCGGCTTCATCGTCGCCGCCGGCGTCGTCGGCTGGGCCGCGGAGCGTGGCTGGGACCGCACCCCGCTGAAGGCGTGGCCGCTGTTCCTGCTCGGGGAGGTCATCATCTTCGGGATCGGCGTCCCGTGGCTGAAGTTCGACCTCAACACGACCTGGGCCTGGGCGATTCACTGGGGCTTCGCGGTGTTCATCCCGGGCGAGATCGTCAAGGCGTTCCTGGCGGGGGTCACCCTCCCCGCGGCGTGGCGCCTGCGTCGGCGCCTGGAGGGCTGAGCCCGGCCGAGCGGTTCCACTCCAGGACCGCCGGCGTGCCGTGCTCGTAGCCCAGCCGCGACAACGCGGCGGTGCCCAAGGCCAGCCGGGCGGCGAAGCCGGGCGGCTGGCCCACCCACCGGGCAGCGAGGACGCGCAGGAAGTGGCCGTGGGAGAACAGCAGGACGTCCCCGCGTGCCTCGAGCGCCCGCGCCAGCACGCGGTCGGCGCGCGCCGCCACCTGGGCGAGGGACTCACCGGGCGTGGCCCCGGGCACGACGCCGTCGGAGAAGATCGTCCAGTCGTGCCCGACCTGCGCGCGGATCTGCTCGCTGGTCAGCCCCTCGTAACCGCCGTAGTCCCACTCGACGGCGTCGGGCTCGAGGCGCGGGTCGGCGTACCCGGCCAGCCCGGCGGTCTCTCGCGCACGCTGCAGGGGACTGCTCAGGACGAGTGCGAAGGCACGTCCGGCGAGGAGCGCGCCGGCCGCCGCCGCCTGCTCCCGACCGCGCTCGGTGAGCGGCACGTCGGTCCGGCCGGTGTGGCGGCCCGCCCGGCTCCACGCGGTCTCGCCGTGGCGGAGGAGCACCAGCTCGCGCATGCGCCTCAGCGAACCAGATCGCCGCTCGTGTTTGGACCGCCCCCCGCGGGGGAACCGAGCAGGCGAGGAGGGTGGTCGAGTGAGCGGAGTACCCCAGATCGCGGCCGCACCGCTGCGCCCGGTGCAGGAGGAGTGGGAGTGGCAGGACCGGGCGGCCTGCGCGGCCGGGCCGGGCGAGGTGTTCTTCCCCCCGGACCTCGCGTCCGGACCTCGGGCCTACGCCCGTGAGAGCGTCCACGAGCGCCGGGCGAGGGAGGCTCGCGCCAAGCTCGTGTGCGCCCGGTGCCCCGTGGTCGAGCCCTGCCGAGCGCACGCCCTCGCGGTGCCGGAGCTCGAGGGGGTGTGGGGCGGCCTGACGCCCGAGGAGCGCGCGGCGATCCGCTGATCGCGCGCAGGTCGGGGCCACACTGAAGGCCGACGACCCGCGCGGCCTCAGGGGGCAAGGCATGGAGGAGGGCACCACCGGCCACCCGACCTCGCCTCATGCCCCAGGGCGCACCGGGCATCCCGGTGAGTCACGCCTGCCCGCCGCGGTCGCGATCCTCGTCGCGATCGGGCTGTACGCGGCGCTGCCGAACAAGCTCGTCCTGGGCCCCCGCTACCTCGTCCCCGCCCTCGAGCTCGCCCTCCTCGTGCCGCTGCTGTTGGCGAACCCGGGCCGGATGAACCGGGAGGACCAGTGGCTGCGCCGGACCTCGATCACGCTGGTCCTCGTCATCGCGGCCACGAACACCGCCGCCCTGCTGCTCCTGCTGCACGAACTGGTCACGGCGCCGCGCTCGGGGCACGGGAACGACCTCATCATCGGCGCCGGCCAGGTGTGGGCCACCAACATCGTCATGTACGGGCTGGTGTTCTGGGAGCTCGACCGCGGCGGTCCGGTGGTCCGGACCCAGCACCTGCGCGAGACCCTCCCGGCGGCGGACTTCCGCTTCCCCCAGGACGAGGACGAGGACGCGGTCCGCGAGGTGGCGCGACGGTCCGCGGCGACCTCAGGGTGGGTCGCGACGTTCTACGACTACCTCTACGTGTCCGTGACCAACTCGACCGCGTTCAGCCCCACCGACACGATGCCGTTGTCCGGCCGCGCGAAGCTGCTCATGTCCGCGCAGGGCATCTCGGCGTTGGTGACCATGGTCCTGGTGATCGCGCGCGGCGTGAACCTGCTGAGCTGAGTCAGGAGGAGCGAACATGACCGCCGCCGCGGATCCCGGACCCGTCCTGCGCCGCGCCCACGGGCCGGTCGCCGAGGTGGTCCTGAACCGGCCGTCCGCCCTCAACGCCTTGTCGACGGCGCTGATGCTCGAGCTGACGGCGACCTGCGCGGCCCTCGCCGGCGAGGCCGGCGTGCGCGCCGTGGTCCTGTCCGCGGAGGGGACGCGAGCCTTCTGCGCGGGAGCGGACCTGAAGGAGCGGAACGCCTTCGGCGCCGAGCAGCTGGCCGCCCAGCGCCCGGTGTTCCGGGCGGGGTTCGCGGCGCTGAGGGAGCTGCCGGTCCCGGTCGTCGCCGCCGTCCAGGGCTACGCGCTCGGGGGCGGGCTCGAGCTGGCCCTCTCCTGCGACCTCGTCGTGGTCGAGGACAGCGCCGTGCTCGGCCTCCCCGAGGTGAGCGTCGGGCTGGTCCCGGGCGGTGGCGGGACGCAGCTGCTCAGCCGCCGCGCCGGGCTGGCGGTGGCCCGCGACCTCGTCCTGACCGGCCGGCACGTGCCGGGGCCGGAGGCCGTACGCCTCGGCGTCGCCGACCGCCTCGTGCCCACCGGCGCGGCCCGCGGGGAGGCGCTCGCCCTCGCCGCCACCTGCGCCGCCGGGTCCCCGACAGCGGTGCGTGCGGCCAAGCGGGCCGTCCTCGACGGCTACGAGGTGCCCCTCGCCGCGGGCCTGGACCTGGAGGACGCGGCCTGGCGCACAGCGGCCTTCTCCCCCGACCGGGTGGAGGGGATCGCGGCCTTCAACGAACGCCGCCCCCCGGTCTGGGCCGACCCCGCACGCTGAGCGCCGCTACGCGCTCTCGCGGCGGACCAGCGTCGTCTCCACGACGTCGTAGGGCGCGACGTCGAGCCCGTCGAGACGGTCGAGCAGCATCTTCGCGGTGCGCCGACCGAGCTCGACGATCGGCTGTCGCACCGTGGTCAGCGGGGGCTCGGCGAGCACGGCGTCGGGAGTGTCGTCGAAGCCCACGACCGCGACGTCGCGCGGGACCTTGCGCCCGGACCGGCGCAGGACGCCCATGGCCCCGAGGGCGAGGGCGTCGCTGGCGGCGAACACCGCGTCGAGGTCCGGAGCGGTCTCGAGCAGCCGGGCCATCGCCGCCGCCCCGGCGGGGCGGGAGAAGTCCGTGGCGACGACGACCAGCCCGCGGTCGACCGGCAGCCCGGCACCGCGCAGGGCTTTGCGGTAGCCGTCGAGCCGGTCCTTCGCCGCCGTCATATCGCGCGGCCCGGCGATGGTCGCGATCCGGCGCCGGCCGGTCCCGAGCAGCAGCTCGGTGGCCGTCCGCGACCCGCCGAGGTTGTCGGCGTCGACGTAGTGCAGCGGGGACGCGGCGTCGTACGGGCGTCCCGCGAGCACCACGGGGATGCCCAGCCCCTCCAAGCGCGCCGGCAGCGGGTCCGCGCCGTGCAGCGACACGATCATCAGCCCGTCCACGTGGTGGCCCGCGGCGAACTGCTCGACCTGCGACCGCTCGGTGTCGTCGGCGGCGAAGGTCACCACGAGCTGACGGCCGCGCGCGGACACCTCGGCGTGCGCGCCCCGGAGGAGGATGCCGAAGTACGGGTCGCCGAACAGCCGCTCGCCGGACTCGGAGACCATGAAGGCGACGGAGTCGGTGCGGCGGGTGACGAGAGTGCGCGCCGCTCGGTTGGGCAGGTAGTGCAGCTGCTCCGCCGCGCGAAGGACCGCCTCCTGGGCGGCCGGGCTGACCCGCGGCGACCCCGTCAGGACACGGCTGGCGGTCGCGCGGGACACCCCGGCGAGCGCCGCCACGACCTCGAGGGTCGGCGCCCGCCCGGCCTCGCTCACCGTGGTCATCGACCCCCACACCTCTCGAGGCCTCGGTCCCGTCGGGCTCACTGTAGGGCCTCATCGGCCGGCCCCTCGTGTCGGCGGCGGCCCGGACCGGCCCGCCCGAGGCCCGCTGGCCGCTCAAGACGTCCCCCGGACGGCCGATACACCACCAGGGGCCATCCGCGCCCGCCCTGGCCCCGCGTCCGAGGAGAGGGCACACGGTTCGCATGGTCAGCCTTCGGCCGACGCCACGTCGCCTGGCGATCGCGTCAGCGTCGCTGGGGGCGCTGCTGCTGGCCGCCTCCTGCTCGTGGGCCTACCTGCTGCACAGCTCGAGCTCCCAGGACCGCAACGAGGCCACCCAACAGACCCTCACCCTCAGCAACGACGTGTCGTCGAGCTCGACGTCGATCATCAAGCAGGACTCGGACCTGCTTCGTACCCTGTCGCGCGAGCAGAGCTTCGCCCGCTGGCTCGCCCTGCCGGGGACCGACGCGGAGAAGCTGAGCGACGCCACCGGCGAGGCCTACCTCGACATGGCGGACATCCGCCAGAGCTTCGTGGACTACGCCCGGCTGTTCCCCGCCGCCTTCGAGACCCTCGAGTTCATCGACGCCTCGACCATGACGCCGGTCGCGATGTTCGACGACGGGGCGTACGTGCCCCCGACGCGCCTGCCGCACACCGTCGACGACGCGCAGCGCTCGTGGATCGTGCAGGCGTCGCAGCTGTCGACCGGACAGACGCTGGTCACGCAGCCCTACATCGACGGCGACGGGGACGGGGAGCACCTGATCAGCCTCGCCGGCCCGCTGCTCCAGGCCGGGTCCCACGGTGTCGTCGTGACCACGCTGAACGTGAGCCGCCTGCAGGAGGCCATGGTCTCGGTCCCCGGGTCGGCCGGGCACGCGGTCGGGCTCGTCGACCGAACCGACGCCAGCGTGCTCGCCACCGGCAGCGACGAGTACGCCGTCTCGCCCGCGGTCGCTCGGGACGCCGTGCAACGGATGAAGCTCGCGCACGGATCAGTCTCGTTCGAGCGCGACGGCCGCATCGTCGCGGCGGTGCCCGCCAGCGCGGCCAGCGCCGGCGGGCTGGACGTCGGCTGGCTCGGCGTGGTGACGGAGACCCCGCTCCCGGCAGCGGGCGTGTCCTCGATGCTCTCGCCCGGCGTGGTGTCCCTGATCCTGCTGGGTCTCGCGCTGCTCGCGCTGGCCCTCGTGCTCCAGCTCCGGCAGCGCCGCGCGAGCGAGGCGCGGGCCGCGCAGGTACGCGCCGAGCGCGACCGCTTCGCCAGCGGGATGGTCGAGCTGACCGACGCGTTGGCCAGGACCTCCACGGGCGACCTCGCGACCCGGCTCAACGTCGAGCTGGGCGACGAGGCGATGACCGGGCTCGCGGCGTCCTTCGACCAGACCCTCGGCGCGCTGCGGGACCTGGTCTCGCAGGCGCAGACGAACAGTCGGCTGCTCAACGCCGCAGCCACGGAGCTTCGCGCGACCTCGACCCAGCAGGCGACCTCGGCGAACCAGCAGTCCGCCGTCGTCACCGAGACGACCGCGACGATCGAGGAGCTGGCGGCCACCGCGGTGCAGATCGCGGAGAACTCCGAGGCCGTCGCCATCGTGGCCGAGCAGACCCTCGCGACGACGATGGAGGGCCGGCAGGCGGTGGAGGAGTCGGTGGCCGCCATCGAGTCGGTCAACGGCCAGGTGGCGTTCATCGCCCAGGCGTGCGAGGGGCTCGGCGAGAAGATCGCCGAGATCGGCGGCATCCTCGCGATCATCGACGAGCTGTCCGACCAGACCAACCTGCTCGCGCTCAACGCCGCCATCGAGGCGGCCCGAGCCGGCGAGCACGGCCGCGGGTTCGCGGTGGTGGCCAGCGAGATCCGCCGGCTCGCGGAACGCTCCCAGGAGTCGACCGTCCGCATCCAGAGCATCATCACCGAGATCTCGGCCCGCGCCCGCCAGACGGTCGACGCCTCCTCGCAGGGCTCGTACGCCGTCCGAGCGGTCGCCCAGCAGGCCCGTGCGGCGGCCGACTCCCTCGAGCGAATCGCCTCCCTCGTCGACACCACGACCTCGGCCGCGCGCGAGATCTCGGCGGCGACCGGGCAGCAGCGCTCCGCGAGCGAGCAGGTCGTCCAGGCGATGGCCGAGGTGAACGCGAGCGCGCGCCAGTTCGCCGCCGGCGCCAAGCAGTCCGCGTCCAGCGCCGAGGAGATCGCCGACCTCGCGGTGCGCACCGAGCTGTCGATCAGCCACTTCGTGACTGAGGACGCCGACTAGGACGTGCTGCTGTCGTGCTCGGCCAGCTGGGCGAGGTAGGCGTTGTACGCCTCGAGGCGGCTGTTGTCGCCCGCGTCGATGCGGCGGTCGGCGTGCCTCGCCTCCCGCTCGTCGGATCGGACCCACTGCACGAAGATCACGCCGAGCACGAGGATCGAGGGGATCTCGCCGAACCCCCACGCGATACCCCCACCCAGCTGCTGGTCCGCGAGGCGGTCGCCGACCCACGACAGCCGCAGCTGGGAGTACCAGTCGCCGGCGATGACGGTCTTGGTGCTCATCAAGACGATGCCGAAGAAGGCGTGCAGCGGCAGAGAGGCGAACAGCAGCAGCATGCGCGCCGGGGGCGACAGCCGGCGCGGCATCGGGTCGATCCCGAGGACGCACCAGAAGAACAGGCAGCCCGCGAGAACGAAGTGCAGGTGGAGAACCAGATGGGCGACGTGGCTGCGCTGGCTCATCTCGAACAGGGGCGAGAAGTACAGCCCATAGAGCGAGACGACGTAGATGGCCAGTGCGACGAGCGGGTGGGAGATCACGCGGAACCAGTGGCTGTGCAGCATGGCCAGCAGCCACTCCCGGGGTCCCCACGCCTCCCCCGCCCGTGCGGCCGGCAGTGCCCGCAGGGCCAGGGTGATCGGGGCTCCCAGGGCCAGGAAGATCGGAGCGACCATGGTCAGCGTCATGTGCTGGATCATGTGCACGCTGAACATGGCCCGCCCGTAGGTCCCCACGCCGCTGCACAGCACGACGAGGATGAGCAGCAGCCCGAAGCAGAACGACAGCGTCCGCCCGACGCCCCACCGCACGCCCCCTCGACGCAGCCGTAGGACGCCGTCGAGGTAGAGGAAGGCGAACGTCGCCAGCGTGCCGATGACGAGGAGGTCCGGACGCCAAAGGGTGAGCAGCCGGTGGAAGGTCAGCGGCGGTACGTCGTACCCGAGGATGCCGGCCGCATAAGTGGCCGGGACCCCCCCGTTGCGCGGCACCGGGGTCGGGGTCCGCGACATCGCCACCGCGAGACCGACCGTGGCCGCCATGAGCGTCACCTCGAAGGCGGCGACCCGGTGAAACGAGGCCCGCAACGCCCGCTGGTCCACGCCCGGATCGTGGAGGCGAGCGATGAGGATCCGACGCGTCCACCAAGCGAAGGTGCCGAGCACGACGAGGGCGGCGACCTTGCCGAGGACCATCAGGCCATAGGCGGAGTCGACCAGCCCCTGCCACGAGCCGACGCGTATCCAGGCGCTGGCGATGCCGGAAGCGCCGACGGCGACCAAGCACCACAGGGCGAGCGGGCTGTAGCGGGGGAGGGCGAACACGAGCGCGCCGCCCGATCGGGCTGAGACAACGAGGAGCGCGGCCAGGGAGCCGACCCAGAGAGAGACAGCGAGGACGTGGGCCACCAGGCTCGACACGGCGATGTCGTGGCTGCCGGCAAGGACCGAGTGGCCGTTGAAGGCCGGTGGCACGACACCGATGACCGCGACGAGGAGCAGCACAAGCCCCCCGCGGACGCCGAGCACAAGAGGGGCGCTGGCTGCGACCACGAGGGCGGCGACCGCGACGGTGAGCAGCGCCTGGCCGAAGGGGACGTTGCGTGCGAAGCTACCGAGACCCGCCCAGCCGATCGCGCCGAGCCCCTCGCCGAGCACGTCAGAGGCGTAGAAGGCCACGAGGGCAAGCGCCGAGGCCGCCCACAGAAGCGCCCAGCGCCCCGCCAGGCGGGTGCAGCGAAGGCCGGTCCCGGACAGCTCCTCTCCCAGCGAGGGCACGAGCAGAACCCCGGCGATGAGGAAGCCGAGGGTGAGCAGACTGCTGCCGTCCATGAGGAACTTGGTCACGGGCAGACCCCAGCCGGTGACCGTCCCGTCATCGGGCCGCGCGGCGCCGCTCGCTCCTGGGCGGCCCCCGCCGGCGAGGAGCGCAATGACGAGCACCCCGACGCCGGCGGTCACCGCCGCAGTCGTCCACCGCAGCGTCCCCGGCGCGGGATCTGCGGGCGGCGGCGCCGGGTCGGCGGCCTGCGTCGCCAACGCGGGCTGCACGGACACGCCGCCCAGGGTACGTCGGCGGTGCGCCACCCGAGCCCGGGCCAGGCGCTAGAGGTAGAGCCCGGTCCCCTCGTCGCCGACCCGGGTCGCGGCGACGGCGTGGACGTCGCGCTCGCGCAGCAGCACGTACGTCCTGCCCTGGAGCTCGACCTCGCCACGGTCCTCGGGCTCGAAGAGCACGTGGTCGTCGACGGCGACGGTCCGCACGTTCTGGCCCACCGCCACCACCCGTGCCCAGGCGAGCCGGCGGCCGACCGCCGCAGTGGCGGGGATCACGATGCCGCCGCTGCTGCGCCGCTCGCCCGCGACGGCGTCCTCCTCGACGAGGACGCGGTCGTGCAGCAGCTTGATCGGCAGGGACTCGGGCACGCGGACAGGGTACGGGGCCGCCAGCGGCGGCGACCGCGGACGACGGGTCGTGCCTCAGGCGCCGCGACGACGGATGACGTACAGGACCAGGATCGTGGTCACCGTGCCCGCGATGGCGATGTTGCGGACGTTGGGGCTGCCCTCGTCGGAGACGAACATGCGCCGGACGTCGCGCAGCTTTCGTCGCGTGACGTTCAGCGGGTTGACCCGCTCGGTGATGGCGTCGATGGTCGCCGCCAGGTTCTGCCGGGCCGTCTCGAGGTCCGCCACGGTCGGGTTGGTCGCGCTCGCCATGGGCGAAGCCTAGGGGACCGGGCGGGCGTCCGTGCGGGCGCCGCCGTCACGACCTCGCCCGGGCGGGCGGGCGGCGGGTCCGCGTCGTAGGTTGGAGCCGACCAGCCCCCGACCCGACCGGAGGAGACCCGTGCTCTCGCCAGGTGACCCAGCGCCGCCGTTCTCCCTCACCGACGACCACGGCAAGACCGTGTCGCTGTCGGACTTCGCCGGGCGCCGGCTCGTCGTGTACTTCTACCCGGCGGCGATGACGCCGGGGTGCACCACGCAGGCCTGCGACTTCCGCGACTCCCTCGACTCCCTGCACGCGGCCGGCATCGACGTGGTGGGCATCTCTCCCGACAAGCCGGAGAAACTGGCGAAGTTCCGCGAGCGCGACCACATCACCTTTCCCCTCTTGTCCGACCCCGACAAGGAGATCCTCCTCGCCTACGGCGCCTTCGGCGAGAAGAAGATGTACGGCAAGGTGGTCCAGGGTGTCATCCGCTCGACGTTCGTGGTCGGACCCGATGGGCTGATCGAGCAGGCCCAGTACAACGTCAAGGCCACCGGCCACGTCGCTCGGCTGCGGGAGTCTCTCGCCGTCTGAGGCACGATGACCGGACCCTTCCCCGTCCGCTGCCCGAAGCGCAGGGTGAGCAGTCTCGGGACCGCCGCAACGACTCCAGGTCCTGATTCCGCTCATTCTCTTGGCCGAGAGCCGTCCAGGCCTGTCCTAGCACCGACGAGCCGGCTGAGCCCGCGCCGGCTGGCGGCCCGTACCCTGAGCGCGTCACGCGGGAGTGGCGGAACTGGCAGACGCGCGGGCCTTAGGAGCCCGTGCCTTCGGGCATAGGGGTTCGAGCCCCCTCTCCCGCACGTACCACGAACCGTCGGCTCGCCGACAGAGCGCGATCGACCACCTGGCTTAAGGTGGTCGACCGTGCCGTGCGACCCCGACGCCCCGATCGGGATCTTCGACTCCGGCGTCGGCGGGCTCACCGTCGCCCGTGCCGTGCTCGACCAGCTGCCGCACGAGCCGGTGCTCTACGTCGGTGACACCGCCCGGGGGCCGTACGGCCCGAGACCCATCGCCGAGGTCCGCGCCTTCGCCCTCGACGTGATGGACCACTTGGTCGACCGCGGCGTGAAGCTGCTCGTCATCGCGTGCAACAGCGCGAGCGCGGCCGTGCTCCGCGACGCACGGGAGCGCTACGCCGTGCCCGTCGTGGAGGTCATCCAGCCGGCCGTACGGCGGGCCGTGCGTGCGACGCGCAACGGCCGCGTGGGCGTCATCGGCACCCGGGCCACGGTGGCGAGCGGCGCCTATGAGGACGCCTTCGCCGCCGCTCCCCACCTCACCGTCACCAGCAGGGCCTGTCCGCGGTTCGTCGGCTTCGTCGAAGCGGGCGTCACCGGCGGCGACGAGCTTCTCCACGTCGCGCACGAGTACCTCGACCCAGTGGCCGACGCAGGGGTCGACACCCTCGTGCTCGGGTGCACGCACTACCCGCTGCTGACCGGCGTCATCTCCTACGTCATGGGAGAGGACGTGACGCTGGTGTCCAGCGCGGAGGAGACCGCGAAGGACGTCTACCGCGTGCTCGCCGACCGGGACCTGCTGCGCCCGCCGGACGCGGAGGAGCCCGAGCACCGCTTCCTCGCGACGGGTGACCCGGGCTCGTTCGGTCCGCTCGCTCGCCGCTTCCTCGGGCCGGAGATCGGCTGGGTCGACCACGCGGGGGTGTTCACGCCATGAGACTGACCATCGTCGGCTGCTCGGGATCGGTGCCTTCCCCCGACTCGGCCGGGTCCTGCTACCTCGTCGAGCACGACGGCTTCGTCGCCTTGCTCGACCTCGGACACGGCGCGTTCGGCCCACTGCAGCGCTACGTCGACCCGGGGCTGGTCGACGCGGTCCTGCTCAGCCACCTGCACGCCGACCACTGGACCGACTTCCATGCGATGGAGGTGTGGCGCCACCACGGACCCGGCGACGCCACCCGCGCCCTCACCGTCCTCGCGCCGGCATCCGGCGACGTGGCCGACGCCACCGCATGGGCGCCGAGCCAGCGGGTCGGCCCGTTCGTGGTCACCTCGGCGCGGGTCGCGCACCCGGTGGAGGCGTACGCCATCCGGCTGGAGGCGGGCGGGCACGCGCTGACCTACACCGGCGACACCGGCCCCTGCGACTCGCTGGTCGAACTCGCTCGCGGAAGCGACGTGCTGCTCTCGGAGGCCTCCTTCGTCGACGGACGCGACAACCCGCCCGACCTGCACCTGACCGGACGCGAGGCCGGGGAGGCCGCGACGGCCGCCGGCGTCGGGCGGCTGGTGCTGACGCACGTACCGCCGTGGGAGTCCTGGGAGCTCGCCGCGAAGCAGGCCGAGCAGACCTACTCCGGGCCGATCGAGATCGCCCGCCCCGGCCTGGTCATCGAGGTGTGAGGCCGGCGGCATAGGGTCAGGCGCCGTGACCTCCCTGGAGACCGCTGCGCCACGCATCGACGGTCGCGGACCCACGCAGCTGCGACCGATCCGGCTCACCCGCGGATGGACGGACAACGGCGAGGGCAGCGTCCTCGTGGAGTTCGGGCGGACCCGCGTGCTGTGCATCGCCTCGTTCACCGCCGGCGTACCGCGCTGGCGCAAGGGCTCCGGCGAGGGGTGGGTCACCGCCGAGTACGCCATGCTGCCCCGCTCGACCAACACCCGCGGGGACCGCGAGTCGGTGCGCGGGCGCATCGGCGGGCGTACCCATGAGATCTCGCGCCTGGTCGGACGCTCGCTTCGCGCGGTCGTCGACGCGCGCGCCCTCGGCGAGAACACGGTCGTCCTCGACTGCGACGTGCTGCAGGCCGACGGCGGGACGCGCACCGCGGCGATCACCGGCGCCTACGTCGCTCTCGCAGACGCGATCACCTGGGCCAAGGGAGCCGGTCTCGTCGCAGACGGTGCCGCGGCACTGAACGGCTCGGTCGCCGCGGTGTCAGTGGGGATCGTGGACGGCGTACCGCTGCTCGACCTCTGCTACGAGGAGGACGTGCGAGCCGAGACGGACATGAACGTGGTGTGCACCGGCGACGGCCGCTTCGTGGAGGTGCAGGGCACGGCCGAGCGCGAGCCGTTCGACCGCGCGCTGCTCGACTCGCTGCTCGACCTCGCCGCGTCGGGTTGCCGAGACCTCGCCCGCCTACAGACCGAGGCGCTGTCGGCGTGAGCGCACGGACCACCGTGGTGCTCGCGACGCGCAACCGCCACAAGCTGGAGGAGATGCACCGGATCCTCGTGGAGGCCGGCATCGACGTCGACCTGGTAACCGTCGCCGACTTCCCCGCCGTCCCCGACGTCGCCGAGACCGGGGCCACCTTCAACGAGAACGCCCTTCTCAAGGCGCGCGCGGTCGCCGAGGCGACCGGGCTGCCCGCGGTCGCCGATGACTCGGGGCTCTGCGTCGACGCGCTCAACGGCATGCCCGGCGTGCTGTCGGCGCGCTGGTCCGGGCACGAGCGCGACGACCGGGCCAACCTCGAGCTCGTCCTCGCCCAGCTGGCGGACGTACCGGACGAGCGCCGCACCGCGTCCTTCGTCTGCGCGGCCGCCCTTGCCACGCCGGACGACACCGTGCAGCACGTCGTGGTCGGGCGGGTGGACGGCCACATCGTCCGCGAGCCCCGCGGCACGGGCGGCTTCGGCTATGACCCGATCTTCGAGTCCGTGGACCGGCCGGGACGCACCACCGCCGAGCTCAGCCCCGGGGAGAAGGACGGGATCTCCCACCGGGGCAGAGCGCTGCGGGCGTTGGCGCCGTACCTGCGCGACCTCGTCGTCCCCGACTGAGACCACGCGGGTGGCGGACGTCGCTATCGTGCGAGAGGTGACCTGCTCGCACTGCGCAGCGGAGATCCGGCCTAGCGACCGGTTCTGCCCGGAGTGCGGCACGCCCGTCGAGCGGCTGCGCTACTGCCCCGAGTGCGGGACCCCCGCTGAACGCGGCCGCTTCTGCGCGAGCTGCGGGGCCGCGCTGGACGCCGCAGCGGTCGCGGAGCCCGCACGCGCTCAGCCCGTCGCCGAGCGCCGGGTCACCTCCGTCCTCTTCGGCGACCTCGTCGGCTTCACGCCGCTCAGCGAGACGCGGGACGCGGAGGAGGTGCGCGAGCTGCTGTCGAGCTATTTCTCGGTCTGCCGCACGGTCATCGGCCGCTACGGCGGGACCGTCGAGAAGTTCATCGGTGACGCGGTGATGGCCGTGTGGGGGGTGCCCGTGGCGCACGAGGACGACGCGGAACGCTCGGTGCGCGCCGGCCTCGAGCTCGTCCAGGCCATCGCCGCCCTCGGCGAGGACGAGGGAGCCCCAGGCCTGGCGATGCGGGTTGGCGTGGTGACCGGCGAGGTCGCGGTCACCGTCGGCGCGACCGGGGAGGGGATGGTCGCGGGCGACGCCGTCAACACCGCCGCACGGGTGCAGGCCGCCGCCGAGGCCGGCAAGGTCTGGGTCGACGACCGGACCCGCTCGCTCACCTTCGCCGCCATCGCCTACGCCGACGCCGGCGAGCACGCCCTCAAGGGCAAGACCGAGCCGCTGCACCTGTGGCAGGCCAGGGCGGTCGTCGCGGAGCTGGGCGGGGGCCAGCGGGTCGACGGGCTCGAGGCTCCCCTCACCGGACGCGACCGCGAGCTGCGGCTGCTGAAGGAGCTGTTCCACTCCACGCAGGAGTCCTCCCGCCCACGGCTGGTCGTCGTCGACGGCGATCCCGGGGTCGGCAAGTCGCGACTGGTGTGGGAGTTCGAGAAGTACGCCGACGGCCTGACCGCCACCGTGCGCTGGCACCGGGGACGCTGCCTGTCCTACGGGGACGGCGTCGCCTTCTGGGCGCTCGCGGAGGCCGTGCGCACCCGGCTCGGCCTGACCGAGGCCGACGCCGGCGAGGTCGTGGGACGTCGCCTCGAGGAGGGCCTCGAGCAGTTCGTCCCCCAGCCGGACGAGCGGGACTGGCTGCGGCCCCGCCTGGCCGCGCTCGTCGGCGCGGGTGCCGGCGGCTTCGCACGCGAGGACCTGTTCGCGGCGTGGACCGCGTTCTTCGAGCGCCTCAGCCAGGGCGGAAACGCCGTCGTGCTCGTGATCGACGACGCGCAGTACGCCGACGACGGTCTGCTCGACTTCCTCGACCACCTGCTCTCCTCTGCCCGTGCCCCCGTCTTCGTCGTGGCGCTGGCCCGCCCGGAGCTGCTGGCGCGTCGACCCACGCTCGGAGGGCGGCGCGCCACCGTGCTGCGGCTCGATCCCCTGGACGACGCGGCGATGGCCGCCCTGGTCGACGGCCTGGTCGTGGGCCTGCCCGCGCCGGCACGAGCGGCCCTCGTCGAGCGGGCCGAGGGCGTCCCGCTGTTCGCCGTCGAGACCGTGCGAGCACTCATCGACCGCGACGCCGTGGTGCCGCGCGACGGCCAGTACGTCCCCGCGGACGACGCGTCCTTCGACCTCGGGGCGATCGGCGCCCCCGCGTCGCTGCAGGCCCTCGTGGCGGCCCGGCTGGACGCGCTCACGCCCGACGAGCGGCGGGTGGTCGCCGACGCCAGCGTGCTCGGCCTGACCTTCACCCGGGAGGGCCTGGCCGCCCTCGGGTCGGACGCGGTCGACCTCGACGCGGCGCTGGACGCCTTGCAGCGCAAGGAGATCGTGGCCGTCCAGCAGGACAGGTTCTCCGCCGAGCGAGGGCATTTCCGCTTCGTGCAGTCGGTCGTGCGCCAGGTGGCGTACGGCACTCTGTCCAGGCGCGACCGACGGACCCGCCATCTCGCGGCCGCGGACTTCCTGACGGCGCAGCCGGACCCCGCCGACGACCTCGCGGTGGTCATCGCCCAGCACCTGCTGGACGCGGTCGACGCGTCGGGGTCGGACGCGGCGGACGTACCCGAGCTGCTGAGCCGCGCGTGCGCCCTGCTCGAGCGGGCCGGAGCGCGCGCGAAGGCGCTGGGCTCGCCCGCGGAGGCGCGCCGGCTGTTCGAGGCCGCGCTGGCCCGTACGTCGGACCCGGCCGACCAGGCCCGCCTGATGCTGGCCGCCGCCGAGGCCGCCCAGGACGCCGGCGACTTCCGGGGCTCGATGGACCTCGCCCGGCGCTCCATGGAGGGCTTCGACGCCCTGGACCGCCCCTTCGACGCCGGCATCGCGGCCGGGACGTTGTGCCGCTCGATGTCCTTGGTCGTCGGCGACTTCGCGGGGATCGTGGAGATCGCCGAGCCGCGGTGGCAGGCGTTGTGGGGGGTAGGAGGTGCCGAGCGTGCCCTGTTGCGGCTGGCCGGCTCCCTCGCCGGCGCGCACTACGAGCTCGGCGGCTTCGACGTGGCCAGGGACTTCGTCCAGCGACGGGTCTTCCTCGCGGAGGCGGTGGGCGAACCCGACCTGCTGGCGAACGCGCTCATCCAGCTCGGCAGCCTCTACCAGGCCACCGGCGCGCCTGTCACGTCGCGTGCGGTGACCGAGGCCGCGGCCCGGATCGCCCGCGACGGCCTGCCCGGAACCCTGGCCAACGCGCTGACCAACGTGGGCACGCTACTGATGAGTCGCGACCTGCCGGCCGCGCTTGAGACCTTCAGAGAGTCCCGCGACGTCGCGCGCCGGTCGGGGAACGCGGGTCAGCTGGACTACGCGCTGGGCAACTACGCCTCCGCCCTGTGGACCGCAGGCCGGCTCGCCGAGTCGCGCCGCGTGCTGGACGAGGCGCTGGAGACCTCGACCGTGCCCACGATCACCGTCTACCTGGCGCTGATCGGGACCTGGCTCGCCGACGCGTTCGGCGAACCCCTCCCCGACACCGAGAGCATGGACAACTCTGGCAGCGTGTGGGACCTCGCGGCTCTGGGGTGTCTGCGCGTCGCCGCCCTGTCGGCCGCGGGCGAGGTGGCCGCCGCCGCGGCCCTCACCGAGGAGACCTTGGCCCACGCGCTGACCGCGGGGGGACTCGAGGACGACTTCATGCACTTCTGGCCCCCGCTCGTGCGAGCGGCGCTGGCGGCGGGTGACGTCGCGCTGGCGGAGCGGCTGCTGGAGCCGGTGACCTCGGCGTCCGGCGGCGTGCTCTCGGCGGCCGTGGGCGCCCACCTGCTCAACCTCAAGGGGCTGGTCGCGGCGGCCCGCGGGGACGACCCCGCCGACGTCGAGACCGACCTGCGCGCGGGGCTGGCGGCGCTGGGCGCCTTCGGGGCCGTGGGCTGGGCCGCCCGCGCGGAGGAGGACCTGGCCCGCTGGCTGGCCGCGCAGGGCCACGAGGCCGAGGCCGCGTCCCGGGTGGAGCGGGCACGGGAGACGTACCGGGAGATCGGCGCCCTGGGCTGGCTGGCCCGCCTCGATGCCTGGTCTCTCCCCCTTGTTAGGCGTCCGTAGGTCCATCGACCGACCAACGCCTAACAGCTCGTGAGCAAGGGTCAGGCCCAGAGCTGGCCCTCGAGGCTGTCCTCGGCCTCGTCCAGACTGCCCTCGTAGGCGCCGGTCGAGAGGTACTTCCAGCCCGCGTCGCACACGATGAAGGCGATGTCGGCCCGCTCCCCCGCCTTGACCGCCTTGGCGGCCATCCCGAGAGCCGCGTGCAGGATCGCACCGGTCGAGATGCCGGCGAAGATGCCCTCGACGTCGAGCAGCTCGCGGGTACGTCGTACCGCGTCGCGGGGGCCGACCGAGTAGCGGGTGGTCAGCACCGACTCGTCGTACAGCTCGGGCACGAAGCCCTCGTCGAGGTTGCGCAGCCCGTACACGAGCTCGCCGTAGCGTGGCTCCGCGGCCACGATCGCGACCCCGGGGACCTGCTCGCGCAGGTAGCGCCCGACTCCCATGAGCGTGCCCGTCGTGCCGAGCCCGGCCACGAAGTGGGTGATCTCCGGCAGGTCCGCGAGCAGCTCGGGACCGGTCGTGCGGTAGTGGGCGTCGGCGTTGGCCGGGTTGCCGTACTGGTAGAGCATCACCCAGTCCGGATGCTCAGCGGCGACCTCCTTGGCCCGGCGCACCGCCTCGTTCGAGCCGCCCGCCGACGGGGAGTAGATGATCTCGGCACCCCACATGCGCAGCAGCTGTGAGCGTTCGACCGAGGTGTTCTCCGGCATCACGCAGACCAGTCGGTAGCCCTTGAGCCGGGCCGCCATCGCCAGCGAGATGCCGGTGTTGCCCGAGGTCGGCTCGAGGATCGTCGCCCCCGGCCTCAGCGCTCCGGACGCCTCCGCCGCCTCGATCATCGCAAGCGCCGGTCGGTCCTTGACCGAGCCGGTCGGGTTGCGGTCCTCGAGCTTGGCCCACAGCCGTACGTCGGGAGCCGGCGACAGCCTCGGCAGCCCCACCAGCGGCGTGTGGCCGAGGGAGTCCAGCAGGCTGGCGTAGCGCACTCAGGCCCCCCCGCCGGCGACGGCGGGGAGGATGGTCACGGCGTCCCCGTCGGCGATCGGCGTGGCCAGGCCGCCGAGGAAGCGCACGTCCTCGTCGTTGACGTAGACGTTGACGAACCGGCGCAGCTGGCCACCCTCGACGATGCGCTCGCGCAGGCCGGCGTAGCGGGAGTCCAGGTCGACGACGAGCTCATCGAGGGTCGTGCCGCTGCCCTCGACGGCCTTCTCGCCGCCGGTGTAGCTGCGCAGAATCGTCGGGATGCGGACCTCGACGGACATGGGGCTCCTCGGACTCGTACCGGCTGGGCTCTTACAGCGCGGGACTCGGACAGCTCGGTGCTCAGGGCAACGCGGGGACGACGGCTACTTCTTCCTCGGTGACCACCCCGTCCACGATGCGAAACGAGCGGAACTCGACCGGGCCGTCCCCGGTCGCGCTCTCCCGCGTGGAGACGACCACGTAGTGCGCCCTGGGCTCAGAGGCGTAGCTCACGTCGGTGCGCGACGGGTAGGCCTCCGTGGCGGTGTGCGAGTGGTAGACGACCACCGGCTCCTCCTCACGCGCGTCGAGGTCCTTGTACAGCGCCAGCAGGTCCGCCGAGTCGAACTCGTAGAACGTCGGCGATCGGGCCGCGTTGGCCATCGGGACGAACCGCTCCGGCCGGTCGCTGCCCACCGGGCCGGCCACGATCCCGCAGGCCTCGTCAGGGTGGTCGCGGTGCGCGTGGTCGACGATCGCGGCGTACGTCGCCTCGTCGATGGTCAGCACCCGCCCAAGGGTAGGCGAGGCCCGGGGCCCCTAACCCAGGGCCTGCAGCAGGCTCCACTGCAGCCCGCCGAGCCAGTCGTAGATCGCGTGGTGCAGCGGCCGGGGATCCTCGTCGGGCAGCCCCGCCAGCTGGGCCCAGTCGGCCTCGGGGTCCTCGCTGACGTCCAGGCGCGTCCCGAGGACCAGGCGCAGGTCGTTGAGCGAGGTCAGCCAGGCCTGCGCCTCCTCCTCGCTCAGCGGACGCGCCTTCCCGGGGTGCTCGAGCGTGGCGAGGACCAGGGCGGCACGGTGCTGCTTGCGCTCCCGCAGCTCCAGCTCGGTGTAGCGGCGGAACTCGGCGGCCGCCTCCTCGTCCTCGCGGTAGGCGTCGGGCAGCAGGCGGGCGAGCGCCGGGTCCTCGGGGGCCCTGGTCGACGTCCCGATGCCGACCAGCGCGCCGAGCGGGTCCTCCTCGCCAACCTCGTCCGCCGGCTCGAGCAGCGTCGTGAGCTGGCCGAGCAGGTCGACGAGCAGCGCCGCCTCGCCCGGGTCGACCTTCAGCACGACGGACCCGCGCTTGCGGGCGAAGGAGGTACCGCCCACGTCAGTCGTCCTGCTGCAAGGTGGCCCACAACCCGTACCCGTGCATCGCCGCCACGTCGCGCTCCATCTCCTCACGGCGGCCGTTGCTGACCACGGCGCGGCCCTCGTTGTGGACGGCGAGCATCAGCGTGCGGGCCTTCTCCGCCGAGTAGCCGAAGTAAGTGCGAAAGACGTAGGAGACGTAGTCCATGAGGTTGATCGGGTCGTTCCAGACGATGGTGACCCAGGGGCGCTCGGGGACGACGACCGACCCGGTGACCGGCTCGTCGAGCTCGGTCGGGGCGGTCGAGGCCCGGACCGGGACCAGGGCGGTGGAGCACCTCACCCGCCCATCGTCCCAGCCCGCGCTCCCGGCGTTCTAGGGTCGGTCGCTGTGACGGGTACGTCGACGGCGCTGCTGACCGACCGCTACGAGCTGACCATGCTCGAGGCGGCGCTCGCGTCCGGCACCGCGCACCGACACTGCGTCTTCGAGGCCTTCGCCCGCACCCTGCCGGCCGGGCGTCGGTACGGCGTCGTCGCCGGCACCGGACGTCTGCTCCAGGCGCTGGCCGACTTCCGTTTCGACGAGCCCACCCTCGTCGCCCTCGAGCAACAGGGCTTCCACGAGACCCGGGCGCTGGAGCACCTCGCGTCGTGGCGCTTCACCGGGGACATCCGCGGGTACGCGGAGGGCGAGTGCTTCTTCCCGGACTCCCCGATCCTGCAGGTGGAGGCCAGCTTCGCGGAGGCCGTCGTCCTGGAGACCCTCGTCCTGTCGATCCTCAACCACGACTCCGCCGTGGCGGCAGCGGCATCACGCATGACCGCCGCGGCGGGGCACCGTCCCTGCATCGAGATGGGCTCGCGGCGCACCCACGAGCGGGCGGCCGTCGCGGCGGCACGGGCCGCCTACGTCGCGGGCTTCGCCGCCACGTCCAACCTCGCGGCCGGGGCGCAATACGGAATCCCGACCGCCGGGACGGCGGCCCACGCGTTCACCCTGGTGCACGACGACGAGCGGAGCGCGTTCGCGGCCCAGGTCGCGACCCTGGGCCGGGAGACGACGCTGCTCATCGACACCTTCGACGTCGAGACGGCCGTACGGACCGCGGTCGAGGTCGCCGGGCCGGAGCTGGGAGCGGTCCGCCTCGACAGCGGCGACCTGGGGGCCACCGCGGTCGAGGTCCGCGAGCTGCTCGACTGCCTCGGCGCGACCTCGACCCGCATCGTCGTGACGAGCGACCTGGACGAGCACGCCATCGCCTCTCTCGCGGTCGCGCCGGTGGACTCCTACGGCGTGGGGACCTCGCTGGTCACCGGCAGCGGCGCGCCCACGGCCGGGCTGGTCTACAAGCTGGTGTCCGTCGACGGGCGACCCGTGGCCAAGCGCTCCACCGGCAAGGAGGGTCGCGGCGGCCGTGCCTGGGCCGGTCGCGCTCTGCGGGACGGGGTGGCCGTCGCCGAGGTCGTCGGGCGGCACGGCGACCTGCGCCCCGGGCCGACGCTGCGCCCGCTCCTCGTCGACCTGGTGGTGGGCGGGGAAGCCGTGGGGATGGAACCGCTGGAGGCCGCCCGCGACCGGCACGCCGCATCGCTCGCCGAGCTGTCGCCGCGTGCCCGCCAGCTGCAGCGGGGCGAGCCGGCCCTGCCGACGGTCGGGTCGATCGAGGAGGTCGAGACGTGAGCCGAGCCCTGGTGATCGTGGACGTACAGAACGACTTCTGCGAGGGCGGATCGCTGGCCGTGGGCGGCGGCGCCGACACCGCGGTCGCGATCAGCACGTACGTCGCCGATGCGGCCTACGACCACGTCGTCGCGACCCGGGACCACCACATCGACCCCGGGGCCCATTTCTCGTCCCACCCGAACTACGTCGACACCTGGCCGGCGCACTGCGTCGTCGGCACCCCCGGCGTCGAGCTGCACCCGGACCTGGACCGGAGCACGATCGAGGCGGTGTTCGACAAGGGCGAGCACGCGGCGGCGTACTCCGGTTTCGAGGGCCACGCCGCCGACGGCGAGAGCCTCGCCGACTGGCTGCGAGCGCGCGGCGTCGAGGAGGTCGACGTCGTGGGCATCGCCACCGACCACTGCGTGCGAGCGACCGCCCTCGACGCGGTCCACGACGGCTTCCGCACCCGGGTCCTGCTCGACCTCACCGCCGGCGTGGCTCGCGCGACCACCGACGCAGCTCTCGCCGAGCTCCGGGCAGCCGGCGTCGAGCTCACCGGCGAGCCCGTGCTCCGCTGAGCCCTCTGGCGGCTGCGGGCTCAGGCAGTGACGGGTTCGGGTTCGGCGCTGCCCGCGGGGGCGGTGGCCCGGCGCCGGGCGAGGGCGGTCTCGAAGGCGCCCTCGATGGCGACGGAGATGCCGAGCAGGCCCGCGGCGACGAAGCAGTCGAGCCACCAGTGGTTGGCGGTGGCGACGATCACCAGCCAGGTGAACAGCCAGTGGAAGAGCGTGATGAAACGCCAGCGGCTGGTCGTGATGCGCATGGCGTAGAAGGCGATGATGAGGGACCAGGCGGCATGGACGGACGGCATGGCCGCCAGCTCGTTGGCGTTGGCGCTGCCGAGGGCGTCATAGACGGACTGGTGGTAGATCTGCGCGGTGTCCACGAAGCCCGGGAGCATCCGAGGCGGCGCCACCGGGATGATCTGGATCAGGAAGCAGAAGAACGTCGTCAGCGCGACGACGTTGCGGATCCTGGCGAACCAGTCGTGGTGGCGCACCCACACCCAGATGAGGAACGCCGCCATCCCGTTGAGGTGGAAGAACAGGTAGTAGACGTTCATCGACCGGACGACGTCCGGGTACGGCAGGAACAGGTGCTGCACCCACTGCTCGCTGGGGATGTGCAGGTCGTGCTCCACCCGCATGACGCCGCGGGCGTGCGCGAACGCGCCGGCCACGTGCGTGTGCGCGTACCCGCCGATCTTCTGCCAGAGGGCGAGCAGGAGCATGACGATCGTGAACTCCTGCGCGAAGGAGCCCGTGTACTTGGCCCAGCGGTTCGGGACGGGTCGGCTGGCGACCGCGATGACCGCCAGCAGGGCGGCGATGGTCACCGAGAGCTGGAAGCTCGGGCGCAGCTGCGGCAACGACTCACCCCCTCCGGACGTCTGGCCAGACTAGACCGCGATCAGCGCGGCGAGCCTGGTCCGGTCGGAGCAGTACGTCAGCATCCGCTGGGCGTCGATGCGCACGTAGCGAGCCATGGACGGCTCCGCGACCCACTCCTCCGGAGCGCTGCCCTGGTAGACCGCCTGCCAGTACGGCCGCACGCCGTCCGCCTCGGAGGTGCCCCCGACCACGACGTGAGCCGTCCCGTGAACCGTGATCGCGAGGTCGTCGCCGACGACGTGCGTCGCGCTCACCCCCGGCCGGCGCTCCAGGTGCCTGATCCGCCAGGCATCCGAGGAGGTGGTGAACCAGAAGCGACCGTGCAGGAACAACCCGTCGACCGGCGCGACGCGTGGCTGCCCCGACGCGGTGACCGTCGCGACCGCCAGGTGCTTGACCCCGGTCAGGTAGGCGGCCGCCTCCACCGCGCTGAGACGGCGCTCCGGGGTGATGATGTCGAGGGTCTGCGTTCCCGCGGCCGCGAAGGAGGCGTCGATCAGGGCCTGCAGGGCGGCCAGCTCCTCAGGGCTCTCGTGCATGTGCCCAGCCTGGCATCCACCAGCACGGACTACCTATCGGCAGGGATGGCAGCGGAGCGGGCAGTGCCCCGCCACGGTCGGGCGCCCCGTGGCTCTACGCTGATGACTGGAGCCAGGCGGCGAGGACGCGGGCCGGTGCGGAAGGGAATGCCTAGCGGTGACCATCGCACCTGAGACCCGAGTGGTCGAGTTGTCGGTGGGCGGGATGACCTGCGCCTCCTGCGCGGCCCGTGTGCAGAAGCGGCTGAACCGGGTCGAAGGGGTGCACGCCGCCGTCAGCTTCGCCAGCGAACGAGCCACGATCCAGGCGCCCTCGGAGCTGAGCGTCGCAGATCTCATCGCCCAGGTGGAGGCCGCGGGCTACAGCGCGGCGCCGGCGGGCGACTCCTCCGAGGAGGCTGACCACCGACGACTGCTCGACCTGCGGCGCCGGCTGGTCGTCGCGCTCGTCCTCACGATGCCGCTGGAGAATCTGTGCATCCTGTGGCCGATGGGACTCATCCCGCGGGTCGATCACTGGCAGCTGGTGCTCATCGCCCTGGCCACGCCGGTGGTGACCTGGTGCGCGTGGCCGTTCCACCGGGCCGCCTGGATCAATGCCCGGCACGGGGCGACCTCCATGGACACCCTGGTCTCCCTGGGCATCATCGCCGCCAGCCTGTGGTCCCTCTACGCGATGTTCGCCCTCCCCTTCGACGGGCAGCGAAGCGGCGTCTCGCTGCTCTTCCGCGCGGGTGGCGGGCAGGTCTATGTCGGTGCCGCGGCTGGTGTCGCCACACTGCTCCTGATCGGCCGAGTCTACGAGGCCGGCGCCCGGCGAAGCGCACGCAGCGCACTTCGTTCGCTCGCGGCGCTGGGCGCGAAGGAAGCGACACTGCTGCTCCCGGACGACGCCGAACGACGCGTCCCGGCCGCCCTGCTGTCCTCGGGCGACCGCTTCCTCGTCCGCCCCGGCGAGACGATCGCGACGGACGGCGTGGTTGTCGCCGGATCGGCCGCGATCGACGCCTCGCAGATGACCGGCGAGTCGCGGCCGGTCCACGCGGTCGAGGGCGACGACGTGCTCGGCGGGACGACCGCTCTGGACGGTCGGCTGGTCATCGAGGCGCTACGTCCGGCAGCGGACAGCCACCTCGCCCAGATGGTCCACCTGGTCGAGCAGGCGCAGGCCGAGAAGTCCCATGCCCAACGGCTGGCCGACCGGGTGAGCGCGGTCCTCGTCCCTGCCGTCATCGTCGTGGCCGGCCTCACTCTCGTCGGCTGGCTCGCCCTCGGTGCCTCCACCGCCACCGCGGTGGGGGCCTCCATCGCCGTCCTTGTGGTGGCCTGCCCGTGCGCCCTGGGCCTCGCCACTCCGACCGCCCTCATGGTCTCAGCGGGCGCTGCCGCCGAGAACGGGGTCTTCGTCAAACGGCAGCAGGCCCTCGAGATGGCCACTGAGATCGACACCGTGGTGCTCGACAAGACGGGCACCGTCACGACGGGGCGTCTCGAGGTCGAAGCGGTGGGGGGCGGAGGGGGCACGAACGGCCCGGACCCCGGCTGGCTGCGGCTCGCCGGGGCGCTCGAGGCGGGCTCGGAGCATGCCGTGGGGACAGCGATCACGGCGCGAGCGCGTACCGCGTTCGGTAACCTCCCGGAGGTCCAGGACTTCGAGGCGCACCCGGGTATGGGAGCCACGGGCGCGGTGGAGGGCCACGCCGTCGCCGTGGGGAGCCCCACTTTCGTCGCCTCCCTGATCGGCGCGAGGGTCGTCGAGCCGATCGTGAGCTCGGTCGCAGCCGAGGAACGCTCGGGTCGGACGGTCGTGCTGGTCGCGGTCGATGGTCGCGTGTGCGGGTATCTCGCACTGACCGACCAGCTGCGCGACACCGCCGCAGCTGCCGTCACGGATCTCAAGCGCCTCGGTCTGCGCGTGCTCCTGGTCACGGGCGACAACCCCGGCGCCGCCCAGGGGGCCGCGGACCGGCTTGGCATCGACGAGGTTCGCTCACGTGTCCTCCCTGACGCAAAGGCCGAGCTCGTCCGGTCCCTTCAGGCCGAGGGGCATCGGGTCTGCTTCGTCGGGGACGGACTCAATGACGGTGCCGCGCTGGCCTGCGCGGACCTGGGCATGGCGATCGGGTCCGGCACCGACCTCGCCATCGATGCCGCAGACGTCGTCCTCAGCCGCGACGACCTCGGCGTCGTCTCCACCGCGATCTCGCTGGCCAGGGCGACGGTGCGCACGATCCAGCAGAACCTCCGCTGGGCCGTCGGGTACAACCTCGTCGCGATCCCGTTCGCGATGCTGGGGTTCCTCAACCCGCTGCTCGCGGGCGCCGCCATGACGACGTCCTCGACCCTGGTGCTCTGGAACAGCCTGCGCCTGCACGAGCGATTCGCCCCGGCCTCCAACACCTACGCCGCCCGCCTGGCAGCGCTTGCACCGGGCACGGTGCCTGAGGTCGAAGCTCTCTGACGCGACGGGGAGCTTCACGGACCGGACGCGTGCGCAGCGCGGGTCACCCTCGGGCGGCCGGTGCTGTCGCGGAACTCCGCGTCTGCCATGGCAGCCAGCCAGTCGGTGACGGCGCCCACCTGGCTGGATGCCCTGACCACCACCGGACACCCGGGACAGGCATGAGGCGAGGGCGTGGAGTTCAGCACGCAGCACAGGCTCCGGGCCGGCACCACCACGACAGCACCGTCGTCCGGTCGGCAGTGCAGGTACCGACCCCTGACTCCAGCCCCCAGGGCGCTGGAGATCGCCGTCGACGCTTGCTGGAGCCAGTCCAGGTCGTCGCTGCGCCCCGAGGAGCGTGCGGCCCGGAACATGCCGGCGATGGCCGACTCCGCCGCGATCGTGGCGACCGCCCGTTCGTGGATGCGAGAACCTGCCGTGGTGGACGCGGCGACCGGTCGGAGCAGCCCGCCGATCCACGCGCCGACCGCCTCAGGCCCCGGAGGGTCATCCACCCGGGCGTCGCGCGCCAGCCAGAGTTCCTGGACCTCACCCACGGAGTCCACCACGAGGCCGAGTTGGTGAACTTGGACCTGGACCCAGACCCCGTCCTGGAAGAGCGGTCGTGCCAGAAGTTCGATCACCGCCCAGTTCGCGAGATGCAGCGGTGTCAGCTGCAACGACCGGCGCGACAGGTCGAGGCCCGACATGCTGGACATGATCCACTCGTAGCCCCGACCGGCCACAATGTCGCCAAGCGTGATCGTGCCTGGCCTCGCGGGACCGATGCCCACCGGCGGAACGAGTCCCTCCCACGCGGTCACGCCACTGAGGTCACCCGGCATCGGCAGGCCCTCCGCGCTCGAAGATCAGGTGGGGTCGTCCGGTCACGGGGTGCGCTACGACATGGGACCTGACCTGGAAGACGCGGTCGATCACCGAGGGGTCCAGGGCGTCCTCGGGGGCGCCGCCGGCGACGATCGCTCCCTCCGCGATGACGTAGACCCGGTCGCACCAGGCCCCGGCCAGGTTGAGGTCGTGAAAGGCGGCGATCACGGTCATGCCCAGCGAACGAACGTGGTGAAGCACATCGAGCTGGTAGCGGATGTCCAGGTGGTTGGTCGGCTCGTCCAGGATCAGCACGCGGGACTCCTGGACCAGCGCTCTGGCGATCAGGGTGCGCTGGCGCTCTCCTCCCGACAACTGGTTGAACCGACGATGCGCGAGGTGAGCGAGGCCGAGGGTGTCGAGGGCGGTGAGTACCAGCTCCCGGTCGCGCTCGCCCTCGCGCTCGAAGCCTCGCAGGTGCGGAAGCCGGCCCAGAGCGGCGACCTCGGCCGCCGTGAAGTCGAAGTCACTCGGCATGTCCTGCGCGACCGCGGCGATGCTCCGCGCGGACTCCCGGGCGGTGAGCTTCCAGATGTCCTTGTGATCCATCCAGACCGCACCCTCGCTGGGACGGAGGGCGCGGTAGCAGGACCGCAGGACCGTCGTCTTGCCGCTTCCGTTGGGACCCACCAGTCCGACCATGGCCGCCGCCGGGATGTCCAGGTCCACCCCGTGCGCGATCTCGACGTCACCGATCTCGATGTGCAGTCCCTCGATCGACAGCCTTGGGGGGCTGATGGCGCTCAAGGGAGAGGCGCGACCGTCCGCGTCGCCGACGACCCGGCTCATCACCCGTCGATGTCCTGCCGTCGCAGCAGCCAGAGGAAGAACGGGGCACCGATGATCGCGGTCAGGACGCCGACATTGATCTCGTCCGGTGCGAAGATCACCCGGCCTATCAGGTCCACGGCCATGAGGTACAGGCCCCCGAGGAGCGCCACGGCGGGCAACAACCGGGTGTGCTCGGCACCGAAGACCATGCGACCGACGTGAGGGACGACGAGGCCGACGAAGCCGATCGGGCCGACCAGCGATACCACGACCGCCACGGCCAGGGACGTGATGACGAGCAGTCTGATCCTGAGCCGGTCCGGGTCCAGGCCGACCGCGGCGGAGGTCTCATCCCCCATCGCCAACCCGTTCAGCGACCGGCTGTGGAAGCGCAAGGCGGCGGCGACGAGCGCCAGCATCACGAACGCGACCGGGATCTGGTCCCATTGCGCCGAGGCCAGGCTCCCCAGGGTCCACTCCTGCTGCGTCTCGGTGGAGTTGATGTCCGGGTTGAGCGTGCTGAAGAACTCGGTGATACCGGCGAGGGCGAAGGAGACGGCCACGCCCGCGAGCAGCAGCCGTGTGGAGCTCACCCGGCCACGGCGCCGGGCCAGCGCGAAGACGAGCCCCAAAGTGGCCACCGCGCCGAGGAAGGCCGCCACGGCCGGTGGGAAGACCCTCGACCCAGTCACGAGTGCGACGTAGAAGACGATCACGACAGCCGCCGACGCACCCGACTCGATCCCCAGGATGTACGGGTCGGCGATCGGGTTGCGTACCAGCGCCTGGACGGCCACCCCGACCAGGGCGAGCGCCCCACCGACGATGAACCCGAGCGCGACCCTCGGGGCACGGATGAGCCAGATGATGGAGTCGTCCGGCGAGGCAGTGGTCTTCGCGCCCACGATGTGATGGAAGATGATCGACCAGACCTGGCCCGCGGGGACGCGGACCTGCCCGTAGGTCATACCGAGGGTGGCGACCAGGACGGTCAGGAGGGCGACCAGCGCCATCCGGACCGCGTACCGTCGGCGCAGCCTTGCCCCCTCGTGGCGCGCGGAGTCGACGGGGAGCGCACCGGCGGCGGTCGATGCGATGGACAGAGGGGGCATCAGGCGGCGACCTCTACAGCTTGCCTTCGCTCTTGAGGCGGATGAGGCCGTCCACGAGCAGCCTCACCGCGTCGACGGCACGGGGGGAGCCGGCGGCGGCGAAGTAGGAGATGGGCACGTAGGCCTGGTTCTTGACGGCCTCGACCGTTCTAAGCTGCGGGTCCGACTGCAGGAAGTGCTCCATCTGGGAGACGGTGAATCCACTGTCGGTGACGAGCCAGAACACGTCCGGATCCGTCTTGACCACCTGTTCCCAGCTCACGTTCACGTTGGGATTCGTGTCGTACTCGCGGAAGGCGTACGTCGAGCCGGCCTCAGTGATGATCGCGTTCGCCGTCGTCACCCCGAGAGTGCCGGGAGAGGATGTCATTCCGTTCGCCTCCCCGATCCGGTAGCTCCCCAGCCCCGCTCTCTTGGCCAGCGCGTGATCCTGAGCCAGCTGCGCCTGGAGGCTTGCGATCAACGCAGCCGCCCTGGCCTGGACGTTGAAGATGACGCCGAGGTTGCGGATGTCGGAGTAGAGCTGGTTGAAGTCGTACAGCGGCCGGGAGCTGTACTGACCGCAGTCCGACAGCGTCTCGTAGCTGGCGACTCCCAACGCGTTCCAACGCTGCGGCGTGGCTGGGCCGATGCCCTTGGTGAAGGCGCTCGGGAAGTCCGAGACGACGATGTCCGGGCGCAACGCCACGATCGACTCCAGCGAGGGGTAGGCGTCCCCATAGCTCAGCCCGCTCAGGGTGGCGACGACCTGGGCGTCCCGGGACCACTCCTGCTCGGGCGTCTCGAACTTCGTGACCGCCACGATCCTGCTCGTCAGGCCGAGGGCGACCAGCGTGTCGGTGGCGCTGTCGTCGAGAGTGACGATCCGCTGCGGCGCCGACTGGTAGGTCTGAGTACCGTTGCAGTCTCGCACGGTCACCGGATAGCGAGTCTGGCTCGAGGGAACGGGCGCCCTCGTCGCCTCCGTGACGCCCACGCTGGACGACTCGTCAGCCCTGCCGGCACCGCAGCCCGCGGACAGCACGGCCAGTCCGATGACGACGGCTGCCATCCGGATTCCTGGCAGGAGGCGACGGCGAAGGTGCCGATGGCGCCCGACAGACCCCTTCCCCTCCAGCGTCAGCACGGCTGCTCCTCACATTCGGTTGGGGTCGAGGCATGGGGCCGATCTTCTACATGATGTAGAGGAGACTACCTTCTACATCGTGTAGAGCGCTGGCGCCCGCCGCGTCCCACGTCCACCTCGACGAGGAGTCCCCATGCCGGATGCGCTGCGCGTGAGCCGCATCCTCATGGCGTCGACGGCTCTCGCTGCCGCCTCGCTGGTCCAGGTCGCGGTCGCGGCTCCGGCGAGTGCACACGCGACCGTCGTGTCCAGCTCCCCCGCCGACGGGGCACGGCTGGCCCGCTCCCCCGCCGACGTCTCGATCACCTTCGACGAGCCGGTCAGCCTCGGGTCGACCACCTACCTGCGAGTGGTGAACAGCTCGGGCAGGCGCGTCGACTCCTCAGTGGCGTCCCATCCCGGTGGTCAAGGCCGCGTCGTCGCGGTCACCCTCCGTCCCGACCTTCCGCCAGACGTGTACGTCGCGAGCTGGCGGGTCATCTCCGCCGACTCGCACCCGGTCGCCGGGACCATCCGCTTCGCGGTCGGTGACGCAGTTCTGACGCCACTCACGACCTCCGTCCAGGTTGTGGACCGGGTGACGAGCACGGCGATGGCGGTCGCCAGGTTCACCGGCTTCGCCGGGTTGACCCTTCTCGGCGGGCTGTGGGTGGTGCTCGTGAGCTGGCCGGCAGGTCGCCGCGACCGACGGGCGCGTCTGCTCCTCTGGACCGGCTGGGGACTCGCGCTGGGGGGCACGGTGGGTGCGTTCCTGATGCAGGGTCCCTATGTTGCGGGCTCCGGGGTGGCCACGCTCGTGCGCCCTGACGTCCTCAGCTCCACCTTCCACACAGACTACGGTCAGCTGGCCCTCGCTCGCGTGGGCTCACTCGTGGTCCTCGCGCTGGTGATGGACGCCGTGCTGAGAGGAGCGCCGACCGCCGACCGTTACCCGGCCGCCGTGCTGAGTGCGTGTGCACTCGCCGTCGCCCTGACCTACTCGGGCGCCGGACATCCCCGTACGACCCCGCCCTCGTGGATGTCAGTCGCCCTCGACTCGGCTCACCTCCTGTCGGTGTGCGCATGGCTCGGCGGTCTGGCCATGCTCGTGGTGGCGGTCCTCCCGAGACGGTCCCCCGAACTGGTGACCGTGGTCCTGCCTGCCGTCTCGAACGTGGCGACGGTCGCCGTCGTGGTGATCGCGGTGTCCGGCGCCTATGCAGCCTTCCGCGGGGTCGGCACGCTGCAGGCGCTGACGTCCACCTATGCCCTTCTCGTCGCGGGCAAGGTCCTGCTCTTCGGCGGGCTCCTGGGCATCGGGGCGTGCAGCCGAGCCTGTGTCCGCCGCCTGGCGGCGACGAGCCGCCGCCCCGACCGCCTCCGTCACCTGGTGACGGCCGAGCTCAGCGTCGCCACAGTGGTGCTCGCCCTCACCTCGGTTCTCGTCGCGCAGCCCCGCGGCCCGGAGGCCGTGGCCACCGAACAGTCCCGGCCGGTCTCCGCGCAGGCAACTCTCGGGCCCGGTCGCTCGGTACGGGTGATAGTCGAACCCGGACGGCACGGCGTGGTCGCCGTGTTCGTCACGGTGACGGGCGAAGTTGCGCGCCGGATCACGGTCGATGCGTCGCTGCCGCGTCAGGAGCTCGGCCCGATCCCTGTCCCGCTCGTGCCCGACGGCCCACACCGGTACTCAGCCAGCGGTGTCCTGCTGCCCCATGCCGGCGTCTGGCGATTCACGGTGGTTGTCGGCACCTCGGAGTTCGACGCCACGACCACAGCGGTATCGATCCACCTGCACTGAAGGGAACCTGCATGATCCACATCACGCCACGACGTGCTGCTCTCGTCGCCACGATCACGGCCGCGATCGTCGTGCTGCCGGCCGTGGCAGCTTCCGCCCATGTCACGGTCAGCGCGCCCGGAGCGACCCAGGGGGGAACCGACCAGGAGATCACGTTCCGGGTACCGGTGGAGAAGGACGTGGACACCGTGGGGCTCAAGGTCGCCCTTCCGACGGATACACCGATCGCCGACATCCTCGTGGAGCCCGTCCCCGGCTGGACTCACACGGAGAAGACCATCACCTTGAAGACTCCCATCGTCACTGACGACGGCAACATCACCGAGGCCGTCTCCGAGGTGGACTGGGCAGCCACGCCCGGACACGGCCTGACGCCAGGCGAGTTCGGCGCGTTCACGGTGATCGCCGGCCTGCTGCCGAAGACCCCGACGTTGACCTTCAAGGCGATCCAGGTCTACGCCGACGGGTCGCAGGTCGACTGGACACAGACTGAAGCTCCGGGGAGCACGGCAGAGCTGGACAACCCGGCTCCCGTGCTGGCCCTCGCCCCCGCGGCCACGACCAGTGGCTCGACGACGTCCTCCGCGAGCCCGCTGGCATCCGAAGCGGCGTCTTCCGAGGCCTCGACCGGAGCGGCTTCCTCCGGCGGCAGCGGGTCCTCCAGCACGTCGACGTGGGCACTGGTGCTCAGCGTTCTCGCCCTGGTCGCAGCGCTCGCCGCACTGGGGGTGGTGGCCGCCAGGACCCGGGCACGGCGAGCGTGAACCGCTAGGAGCGGATCGGGGCCGCCAGGGCGTAGCCCGCCTCGGCGACCGCCTTGGTGAGCTCCTCGTCGGAGAGGGTGCGACGAGCCCGCACCGTGGCCCGCGAGGGCCGGTCGGCGTCCCCGAGCTCGATGTCGACGGACTCGACCGATCCGATCGCGCCCAACTCCTCTCGCACCGCCGACACGCAGTGCGAGCACGTCATCCCCGCCACGAGAAGCTCGTAGCGGTTGGCTGCGACGTCGCTCATCCGGCTCCTCATCCTCGGGATCACATGCCGCTCATGCCGTGCATGGACATACTGGCCATCCCGAACTGCATGGCCAGGATCATGTAGCCCATGCCCAGGCTCATCAGCGACAGGGTCGCGCGCACGACTCGGCTGTCCAGGCGCTCATGATGGCCCTGGCTGACGGCCGGCTCAGTCCGCGCGACCAGCGCCGGCCCGGCCGCCCCCACGGCCACGACCGGGCGCGCGGGCAGAGCTGCCCCGGCCTCCGGCTCGGGCCAACCGACTCCCGCCCGCTCGGCGGCGTGGGCGAGCGGGCCGGCGGCCCAGGCGATCGCCTCGATCGCGAACCAGGCGGCCAGGACGGTCGACAGCACGGCGTCGCCGTGCTGGGGAATGGCGAACATGTAGGCCATGGCGAGCAGGTCGACCGCGGTGAGCGGCCAGACCACCGTGCTACGTCGGTGCCGGCGTGCGTCACCGACGACGAGGACCAAGACGCCACACGCGGCGGCGAGGTAGACCACCTCCGGCAGTGCGGGGCCGACGACCATGGCGCCACCGGGCCAGAACATGTCGATCATGCCAAGGGCCATGAGCACGTGGGTCGCGTGCCACAGGCGCCGTCGCCCGGCCATCCCCACGCTGTGTCGCAGGTGGACGGCGAGCACCCAGGTGTAAGCAGCGGTCCACAGGAGCGCGGACCACGTGGGGATCCACGAGCTCGCGCTCATCAGTCCCTCCAGATCGCCTCGGCCCGGGTGGGCCGTCCGAGCATAGCGAAGGCTCAACGGGCGGTTGCGCTCACGGGAGCGGCCCACCGAAGGCAACGCGTCGGACGTACCCTCAGACCCGTGGAGATCCCCGAGCGGGACCCCGGCCTGCCGGAGCCGCCGCTGCTGCGCCGCATCCGCGAGTCGGTCATCGGGGACGACGAGCTCATGCAGACCCCGTACGGCGCTCGGCGGGTGACCTACGCGGACTACACCGCCAGCGGGCGCGGCCTGTCCTTCGTGGAGGACTTCGTCCGGCACGAGGTCCTGCCGCGCTACGCCAACACGCACACCGAGTCCAGCGGCACCGGGCTGCAGACCACCCGGCTGCGCGAGGACGCTCGGCGGATCATCCACGACGCGGTCAACGGCGACGACGACACGGTCGTGCTCTTCGCCGGGTCCGGGAGCACCGGGGCGATCGACAAGCTGATCGGCATCCTCAACCTGCGGCTCCCGGCCGACCTCGACGCGCGCTGGCAGCTGTCGTCGCACATCCCGCGCGAGCAACGGCCCGTCGTCCTCATCGGGCCGTTCGAGCACCACAGCAACGAGCTGCCGTGGCGGGAGTCGATCGCCGACGTCGTGGTGATCCCCGAGGATGTCGACGGGCACATCGACAAGGCACGCCTGGAGGATGCGCTGCGCGCGTACGCCCACCGGCCCCTGCGCATCGGCAGCTTCAGCGCCGCGAGCAACGTCACAGGGATCGTCAGCGACGCCCACGCGATCTCGGCCCTGCTGCACGAGCACGGCGCGCTCGCGTTCTGGGACTACGCGGCGGCCGGCCCGTACGTCGACATCGAGGTCAACCCGCGCTGCGAGGCGCACCCCCTCGCCTACAAGGACGCCGTCTTCCTCTCACCGCACAAGTTCATCGGCGGTCCGGGCACGCCGGGGGTCCTCGTCGTCCGTCGCGAGCTGTTGACGAACTCGGTGCCCGACGTCGTGGGTGGCGGCACCGTCGCCTACGTGAACCCGGCCGAGCACGTCTACCTGAGCGATCCGGTGCACCGCGAGGAGGGCGGCACGCCCGCCATCATCGACTCGATCCGTGCCGGCCTCGTCTTCCAGCTCAAGGAAGCCGTCGGGGTCGAGGTGATCCGCGCCCACGAGGAGGACATGCTGCGCCGCGCGGTCGAGGCGTGGCACACCCATCCCTGCATCGAGGTGCTCGGCAACCTCGAGGCCGAGCGCCTGTCCATCGTGTCCTTCGTCGTCCGCCGTCCCGGCGGTCGCTATCTGCACCACAACCTCGTCGTGGCCATCCTCAACGACGTCTTCGGGATCCAGTCGCGCGGCGGGTGCTCGTGCGCAGGGCCGTACGGCCACCGGCTGCTCGGCATCGACCTCGAACGCAGCCACGAGTTCGAGCGCGCGATCACCGCCGGCTGCGAGGGCATCAAGCCCGGCTGGGTGCGCGTGAGCTTCAACTACTTCGTCAGCGAGGCGGTCTTCCACTACGTGGTCGAAGCGGTGGCCCTCGTCGCCGACGAGGGCTGGCGGCTCATGCCCGACTACCGCTTCGACGCGGTGTCGGGTCGCTGGCGGCATCGCGACGGAGCGGTCGAACCGCCCCTGCGGCTGCACCAGGTGAGCTACTCCGCTGACGGCGCCATGACCTACCCGCACACCCATGCCGTTGCCGACGAGTCGGTGCTCGAGCAGCACCTCGCCGACGCCAGGGCCCTGTTCGCCTCGCGAGCCGGGGACGTCGTCACGGCCGGCGCGGACGAGCTCCTCGAGCGGCTCGGGCCGGACGTCGAGGCCTTGCGCTGGTTCGAGCTCCCCTCGGTCTGCCTCGAGCCCTAGATGCCAGGGTCGTCGCGCGAGCGAGCGGATCAGGTGGCGTGCAGGAGCAGGCGTGCGGAGTATCCGTTCGAGCGGTAGCCGTCGGAGTGGACCACGACACGGTAGGCGTACCAGGTGGCCCGGGGCGGGGTCACCCGGAAGGCGAAGCGACCCTCGCTCGAGGTGTGCGTGCTCGCCACGGTGACCCAGGCCCCGCCCTGGCGGACCTGGCGGTCGACGAGCAGTCCCGCCTCGGTCGGGGCGACGCGTCCCCGCAGCGACACCGGGTGGCCGTGGCGGACCGAGCCGGCGCTGAGCGCCGCCGTGACGGCAAGCCTGACGGTGGAGGAGTTCGGGGCGCTGCTTCCCGGGTAGTACCACCACGACCCGGACACGAGCAGCCGGTAGGAGCCGTTGGCACGGGGCAGCCGACTGACGGACAGCGTCCCGGTGGCCGACGTGCGGCCGGTCGCCACCTTCTGCCAGCTCTGCCCGGGCCGTGACCACTGCAGCGTCCACGGCAGGTCGGCGACCGGTGTCCCGCCGGGGCTGCGGACCTTGCCCGAGACGATGATCCGGCGCCCGTACGTGGTGTCCCCCGCGTACAGCGAGACGACGGGCGTCCGCTTGGCGACCGACCGGGCGTAGGTGCGCAGCTGGGTGAACTGCCCAGCACCCTCGTACCCGAGGGCCCACAGCGCCACGCCGGCGAGGTGGTAGCGCGCGACGAGCTCGGTCCGGTCGAGGACCGCGTGGGCGTCGTCGTAGACGACCTTGCGGGTGACCGTGCACGCGGCGGCGCTGCCGTCCGCGGCGTGACCGGCATAGACCTTGCGGTAAGTGAACGAGCGCTCGGCGGTCGAGGCGTCCCAGTGCTTCGTGGCGCCGTACTGGGTCGCCAGCGCCTCTGCCTGGCGCGTGGTCGGCGCCGTTGTGAACGGCATGTTGTCCGTCGGGCACCCGGCCGTCGAGGAGACCACCCAGTTGCGGCCGTACGCCGGGACACCCAGCTGGATGCGGCCGGCGGGGACCTGGGTCACGGCGTAGGCCACGATCTGGCGCACCCACGAGATCGGGGCGATCGGCCCGGGCGAGGAGACCGAGTAGTCGTAGGCCATGATGCGCAGCCGGTCGACGTAGGGCGCGATGTCGTGCCAGTCATAGACCCAGAACCCGCTGGTGTCGCTACGGGCGCTGTCGTAGATGGGCGGGGTGGTGACCGCGAGGGTGCGGCCGGCTCGATGCAACGCGAGAGAGAGCTGGCGGACGAACTGCACCCAGGCAGGGCGCGTAGTCGCCCAGGTCGAGCGGCCGTCGTGGAAGGCGAAGCTCTCGTAGTCCAGGTCGATGCCGTCGTAGTCGCCGCGCTCGGCGAGAGCGACGAGGGCGTGGACCTGGTTGGCCCGAAGCGTGCTCGAGCGCAGGATCGAGGCCATCTTGCCCTTGGGGGTGCCATCGGCGACCGTGGCGTAGACCCGCAGGTGCGCGGCGTGCGCCTGGGCCACGATGGCCGCCCGCTGGGCATCGGGCACGCGGTCGGAGATGACGGTGCTGCTGAGGGCGGAGTGCCAGAACCCGCCGACGTCGCTCATCAGGTCCGCGTTGGCCTGCATGCTCGCCACGGCATCGGCCGTGCCCCAGTAGGGCAACCAGCCGCTGACGATCCGGCGGGGCTGCGCCTGCGCCTGCGCGGGAGCGCTGAGGGAGGAGAGGCCGACCCCGACGAGAACCGCGGCGATGCCCACCGCCAGCGCGCTCTTCAGCGAAGCCACTTCATCTCCTCCAGTGCTGGCCGGGCGACCTGTCCGGCCACCTTCCACTGTGACCGCCCTACCCAAGGACAGCCACATCGAAGCCTGAGAGTCTCTCAGGCCGAGCGTCAGAGGTGACCGAACTCACTCACCCTGCGCAGGAACGCCTGGGTACGTGGCTGCGCCGGCGCGGCGAAGAACTGCGCCGGAGGGCCCTGCTCGCACACGACCCCGCCGTCGAGGAAGACGACCTCGCTCGCCACCTCGCGGGCGAAGCCCATCTCGTGGGTGGCAAGCACCATCGTCATCCCCGAGCGGGCCAGGTCCCGGATGACCTCCAGCACCTCACCGACCAGCTCCGGGTCGAGCGCGGAGGTCACCTCGTCGAGCAGCAGCAGGTCGGGCTCCATGGCGAGGGCCCGCACGATCGCGACGCGCTGCTGCTGGCCGCCGGAGAGCCGGTCCGGGTAGTCGTCGGCCTTGTCGGCCAGCCCGAACCGGGACAGCAACTCCCTCGCCTGAGCCTGCACCTGCTTCGAGGGGCGCCGGGCCACCTTGCGCGGGGCCAGGCAGACGTTCTCCAGAACGGACAGGTGTGGGAAGAGGTTGTACGCCTGGAACACGATCCCGACCCGCCGGCGGACCGCGTCGAGGTCGACGTCGTAGTCCGTCACGTCGATGTCGTCGACCCGGATGCTGCCCGCGTCCACCGGCTCCAGGCCGTTGATGCAGCGTAGGAGGGTCGACTTCCCGGAGCCGGAGGCACCGATGAGGCAGACGACGCCCCCGCGCTCGACGTCGAGGGAGACCCCGCGCAGGACGGCCGTCGTGCCGAACGCCTTGTGCACGGAGTCGACGTGCAGCAGCGGCTCGCTCATCGCACCCCGATGGTCTGGCGCTCCCGCTCCCGCGCGAGCAGCCGGTCGGTGACCCGGGCCAGCGGGATCGTGATCGCGATGAACAGAAGAGCGGCGGCGACGAGGGGGGTGGAGTTGAAGTCGGAGCTCTCATAGATCTGGGCGGCCCGCAGCGCCTCGATCGGCCCCAGCACCGCGACGAGAGCAGTGTCCTTCTGCAGCGAGACGAAGTCGTTGAGCAGCGGCGGCAGCACCCGGCGGACCGCCTGGGGGAGGACCACGTGACGCATCGTCTGGAACGAGCTGAGGCCGAGCGAGCGGGCCGCCGCGCGCTGGCTCGGGTGCACCGACTCGATCCCGGCTCGGTAGACCTCGGAGACGTAGGCGCTGTAGGAGACGACGAGCGCGACGGTTCCCCAGACGGTCACCGAGGAGGTGAGGCCCTGGATCTGCAGCGCCGGGATGCCGAACCCGAAGAGGAACACCAGCAGCAGGGTGGGCACCCCTCGGAAGACGTCCACGAACAGGGCTGCGAGCAGCCGGAACGGCAGGAACACCGGCGCCCGGAGCCCGCGCAGCAGGGCGATGCCGAGGGCCACGACGAGGATGAGCACCTCCGCGACGCAGAAAAGCTTCACGTTGAGCAAGAAGCCGCGCAGCACGCTGGGGAAGGACGCCTTGAACTCCGAGGGCGAGAAGAACTGCTCCTTCACGGCGGGCCAGCCGGGGGCGGAGGTGACACCCCAGACGATGAGCGCCAGCGCCACCACGGTGGACAGCGACGCGATCCCGGCGTCGCGTCGAGCCCGCCGCCGCAGGTGGTCCTGGCGCTCCGGGTCGACGTACGGCAGGTCGGCCGCGGCCGGGGTCACGAGAAGGTGACGACCCCGGCCCCGGCGCCGAGCCACTTGTCGGTGATCTGCTGCAGCTCACCGCTCGACTTGATCGCCGCGACGGCCTGGTTCACACAGGTGAGGATCGGGCTGCCCTTCTGCATGAGGAGGCCGAACTGCTCGCCCTTGGCCGGCGCCGGGAACTGGCCGACGATGATCCCGTTGTCCAGCTCGGCACCGGTGATGTAGAAGGCGGTGGGCAGGTCCACGACGATCGCGTCGACCTGCCCGTTCTTCAGCGCCTTGGTCGCGGCGTCGGTGTCGTTGAAGACACTGGGCTGCTGCGTGGGCTTCACGATGTCTTGGATCGTCTGCAGGCTGGTCGTGCCGACCTGGACGCCGAACTTGAGCTTCTTCAGCCCCTCGATCGTCGTGACGCCGTCGGCCTTGCCGCCCTTGAGCGCGATGACCGCCTGGTTGACGTTGTAGTAGCCGTCGCTGAAGTCCACGACCTTGGCCCGCTGCGGGGTGATCGAGATCTCGTTGATGTCGAAGTCGAAGCGCTTCGGCCCGGGCTGGTAGGAGCTGTTGAAGGGAACGACGACCCACTTGACCTGGTTCGTGGCGTAGCCGAGCTGCTTGGCCACCGCGTAGGCGACGGCCGACTCGAAGCCCTTGCCGTTGGCCGGGTTGTTGTTCTCGAAGTACGGGGGGTAGGCCGGCTTGTCGGTGCCGACGGTCAGCACACCGCTGGTCCTGGTCTTCAAGGTGTCAGGGCTGCAGGACGACGACGCCGACCCGGCCGCCGACGTGGACGTGGCGGGCGTGGACCCGGACGAGCCGGTCGAGGCTGCCGCGGATGTCCCCTGGGAGGTCGCACCCGACGACCCCGCGCTGCTGGCGGTGGAGCAGCCCGCCAGGCCGAGACAGGCCACGGCCAGCAGGCCGAGAGGGACACGAAGCGCACGTCGATTCGGATTCACGACCGGACACGATAACCGCCACATGTCACATCGTGGTCGAGGGCGCCCTCCCCCGTGGGTCAGGACGCCCTCTTCCCTCGTTGACGCAGCCGGGACCGATCAGGTTCCGTCGGGTTCGGTGCCGGGTCAGGAGAAGGCGGCGAGCCCGGCGCCGCGGCCGAGCCAGCGCTGGGTGATCGCCGCGAGGCGCCCGGAGGTGGCGAGGGCGTCGAGGGCCTGGTCCACGCAGGCCAGGATCGGGCTGTCGCGCTCGAGCGTCATGCCCCACTGGGTGCCGGTCTCGGGTGTCGGGAACGACCCGGTCACGACCAGGCCGGACCCTGCGCTCGCCAGGGCGAAGGCGGTCGGGAGATCGACGACGACCGCGTCCACCCGCCCGGCCTGAAGCGCCCGCTCGGCGGCCGCGACACTCGGGTAGGCACGTGGCGCGCGGCTGGGGCGCACGTCACGGCGGATGGTGGCCATCCCGGCGGAGGCGGCGCGAGCGCCGAGCCGCAGCGTGCGCAGCCCGGCCGTGGTGCGGACCGCCGCGGCAGGACCGCCGGTTCGCGCCAGCACGCTCTGGTTGACGAGGTAGTAGGCGTGGCTGAAGTCGACGCTGCGCGCCGCGGCCACCGTGATGGGCAGCTGGCCGATGCCGATGTCGAACGGCTGCGACGCGCTGGACGTCAGGTCGGAGGCGGCCACGGTGTCCCACACGACGTCGGTGTCATGGAAGCCGAGCTGGTGCGCGAGGGCGTACGCGAGCGCCGACTCGAAGCCCTTGCCGTTTCCTGGGTTGTTGTCCTCGAAGTACGGCGGCTCGGCCGGGGTCGACGTCGCGAAGGTGAGCTCGTGCTCCACCTTGGTCGTGAGGCTGTCCGGGGAGCACGACAGCGCGGACGACACGCCCGGCGCGCTCGAGGAGGGCAACTCGGACTGCCCCTGCGTCTGGTCGGCCTCCGCGCTGCCGGCAATGGCGCCGCTGGGCGCCTCGCACCCGGCCAGCGCGACCGCGCCGACCACCACTGCCACCAGGCACGCCGCGAGGGCGCGGCGGCGGTTCCCCGGCGTCGTCACGGGCGCAGACGATAGCGAGCGCGCACCAACGGCTCCTCGGCGACCACGGCGGTCGGTGGCCGCATCCGGCCCGCGACCAGCGCCGTCACCGCGGCCAGGACGGCCATCGAGCACAGGATCAGCGCGAAGGTAGTGGTCGGGTACGAGTCGCGACCAACCGCGTAGATCGCGGAGCCGAGCGCGATGGTCAGCGTGGCGGCGAGGGTGTCGCAGAGCTGCATCCCCGCCGAGACGAAGCCGCGGTCGCCCGGCGCGGCCAGCCGCAGCGACGCCACCGAGACCGAGGCCATGCCCAAGCCCATGCCGAGGCCGGCGAGCACCCAGCCCACGCTGGCCACGAGGACCGGGACGCCGCCCCGGAGCGTGGTCGCCACCGCGAGGATGCCCGCGACCAGCAGGATGGCTCCGGAACGGACCAGCGCCTCGCGCGGCAGCAGCATGGTGGGCCGGCCCTGGATCCAGGCACCGGTCGACCAGCCGAGCGACCCGACGGTGAGGGTCACCCCGGCCACCGTCGGGGTCAGCCCGCGCTGGGTGACCAGCAGGAGCGGCACGAACGTGCCGGCGCCGAAGAACGGACCGGACAGCCCCCCACGCATGAGCACGGTCGTCGGCAGGCCGCGCCGAAGGCGAAGGGCCCCTCCCGGCAGCAGCCGGGGCAGGGCGAGCAGCAGCAGAGCGACCCCGGTGACCAGCAGCGGCACCGACCAGGCGTCGACCCGGGTCCCGGCCACCTGGAGCGCCGCGGCGCCCGCCGCGACCGCGAGCGCGAGCCTGGTACGTCCGGCCCGGCGCCGGCCCCGCCCGGGCGGCTCCAGGTGGGCCAGCCGCGGCAGGATGAGCAGGGTCGCCGGGACGCCGAGGAAGGGCACCAGCAGGAACACCAGCCGCCACGACAGATGCTCGGTCAGCACGCCGGCGATGGAGGGGCCCACGAGGGCGGGCAGGATCCAGGCGGCGGAAAGGACGCTGAACATCCGTGGCCGTACGTCCTCGGGATAGGCGGACCCGACGACGACGTACACCGCCACGACGACCCCGCCGGCGCCCAGCCCCTGCAGCATGCGGCCCAGCACGAATCCGGGCATGCTCACCGCGGTGCCGGCGACCACGAGGCCCACGGTGAAGACCGCCATCCCGCCGACGAGCGGGATCCGCGGGCCGCGGGAGTCGCATGTCTCTCCGGCGACGACGGTGGCGAACAGCGAGGCGACGAGGAAGCCGGAGAAGGCCCAGCCGTAGGCCCCCAGCCCGCCCAGGTCGCTCACCGCCACCGGCATCGCTGTGGCCACGGCCATCGCCTCGAAGGCGACCGCCGTCACGACGCCGGCGATGCCGAGGGTGAGGCCCCTTCGCCGCGGCCCGAGGACGCCCTGGGCCGCGGCGCTCACTCCTCGCCGGACCCTTCGTCGCCCGGCGGGAGCGACTCGAAGATCTCCTTGCAGGTGGGGCAGACGGGATAGCGGTTGGGGTCCCGGCTCGGCACCCACACCTTGCCGCAGAGCGCGACGATCGGCGTTCCCGTCACCATCGCCTCGACGATCTTGTCCCTGGGCGCGTAGTGAGCGAACCGGTCGTGGTCCCCCTCGTCGGTCGGGACGAGCCGGCGATCCTCCTCGAGGATGGTCCCGGCGCCGCCACCCACCGGCTCGGCCGCCGGGCCCTCGGTCGAAGCCAGCGGCGTGCGCGTCTCGGACATGCCTGGAGTGTAGGCGCGGCGCCGGCTTCGCACTCAGTTCATCTCGGGGTCGTCGGGGAAGGTGGCCATGAGGGCCAGGTCCCCGCCCTGACGGCGCAGGACCAGGCGCCACAGCTGGTCGGGGTCGTCGGTGAACGCGTCCCCCGGCAGGGCGTCGACGACGTACCACGAGCCCTCGGCCACCTCGTCCTCGAGCTGTCCCGCCCCCCACCCGGAGTAGCCCGCGTAGACCCGCACCGCCGCGAGCTCGGCTCGGACCAGGGCCGGGTCCTGGTCGAGGTCGACGAGCCCGAGGCCGCGCGCGCTCACCGGACGAAAGCCGGTCGGCTCGCTGACACCGGGCTCGGGGCAGGCCAGCGCGAGCGCGGAGTCGACGGCGACCGGCCCGCCGTACCAGAGCACGGGAGAACCGACGAAGCCGTCCCAGGGGCCGAGGACCTCGGCGAGCGGGACCTCGGTGGGCCGGTTGAGGACGACGCCGACCGCCCCGTCCTCGCCGTGCTCGAGGAGCAGCACGACGGTGCGCCGGAAGTGCGGGTCGTCGAGCAGTGGCGTCGCCACCAGGAGGTGGCCCGCCAGCTCCGAGGATGCGGTGCCGTCCATCGCTCCGAGGCTCTCGCGTCGGCGGGAGGCTCAGCAAGCATCCGTCCGTCTAGGCTCCGGGCGTGGACGTGCTGGTGATCGGAAACCGGGAGGACCCCGAACGCGGGTACGTCGGCGACGCGCTCGCCGACCGCGGCGCGACCTTCCGTGAGGTGTGGCGCGGGGACCTGATGACCGAGGACCTGCCCGCGGGCACTCCGGACGTGGTGCTGGTCCTGGGCTCGGAGTGGCACGTGTACGACCCCGAGGTGCGGCCCGCGGTCGAGCGCGAGATCCGCTTCCTGCGCCAGGCGGCCGCCCAGGAGGTCCCGGTGCTCGGGATCTGCTTCGGCGCGCAGGTGCTGGCCCGCGCGTTCGGGGGTGACGTGCGCCACGACCCCGGGGGCGGGGAGGTGGGCTGGTACACGGTCGACTCCGACGACCCGGCGCTGCCCGAGGGGCCGTACGTCCAATGGCACAGCGACGTCTTCAGCGTGCCGCCGGGCGCGGTGGAGCTGGCGCGCTCCCCCGTGGGGCCGCAGGCCTTCGCCCTCGGCTCGGCCTTCGCGGTGCAGTTCCACCCTGAGGTGACCCCGCAGATCCTGCACCGCTGGGCGGTCGGCGGGCACGCCACCATCTCGCGCTGGGGACTCGACCGGGAGCGCCTGCTCGCCGAGGCGGACGAGCGCGCCGAGGCCTCCCGCGGGCACGCCGAGGCGCTCGTGGAGGCGTTCCTCGCCGGGGAGTTCAGGCGCTGAGGCGCTTCCGCAACTGGTCGAGCTGCTCGCTGAGCTCGGCGGGCAGGTGGTCACCGAAGCGCTGGAAGTACTCCTCGGTGAGCCCGGCCTCGGTGAGCCAGTGCTCACGGTCGATCTCGAAGAGCGCCTCGACGTCCGCCGGCGGGATGTCCAGTCCCTCCAGGTGGAGCTCGCCGGCCGCGGGCATCCGGCCGATCGGGGTGTCGACGGCGGCCGCATGACCCGAGGTCCGGCGCACCACCCAGTCGAGGACCCGGCTGTTCTCGCCGAATCCGGGCCACAGGTAGTGCCCGTCCGCGCCCTTGCGGAACCAGTTCACCTGGTAGATGCGCGGCAGCTTCTCAGCCGAGGTCTCGCGACCCACCGCCAGCCAGTGCGCCCAGTAGTCGGCCATGTTGTACCCGCAGAAGGGCAGCATCGCGAACGGGTCGCGACGCAGCTCGCCCACCGCGCCGTCGGCGGCCGCAGTGGTCTCCGAGGAGACGGTGGCGCCCAGGAACACCCCGTGCTCCCAGTCGAAGGACTCGACGACGAGCGGGACGTTGGTCGCCCGGCGCCCGCCGAAGAGGATCGCGTCGATCGGGACGCCAGCGGGGTCCTCCCAGTTGTCCGCGATGGACGGGCACTGCGACGCGGGAGCGGTGAACCGGGCGTTCGGGTGCGCCGCGACGGTCCCCGACTCCGGCGTCCAGTCCGCGCCCTTCCAGTCGATGAGGTGCGCCGGCGGCTGCTCGGTCAACCCCTCCCACCACACGTCGCCGTCGTCGGTGAGGGCGACGTTGGTGTAGATGACGTTCCCGGTGAGGGTGTTGATCGCGTTCGCGTTGGTCTTCAGGCTGGTGCCGGGGGCGACCCCGAAGAAGCCCGCCTCCGGGTTGATGGCGTGCAGGCGCCCGTCCTCGGCGTAGCGCATCCAGGCGATGTCATCGCCGACGGTCTCGACGGTCCAGCCGGGCAGCGTCGGTTCGAGCATCGCGAGGTTGGTCTTGCCGCACTGAGAGGGGAAGGCGGCGGCCACGTGTCGGACATCACCGGTGGGTGAGGTGAGCTTGAGGATCAGCATGTGCTCGGCGAGCCAGCCCTCGTCGCGCGCCATGACGGAGGCGATACGCAGGGCGAAGCACTTCTTGCCGAGCAGCGCATTGCCGCCGTAGCCCGAGCCGTAGGACCAGATCTCGCGGGTCTCGGGGAAGTGCACGATGTACTTGGTCTCGTTGCACGGCCACGCGACGTCGGCCTCCCCCTGGTGCAGCGGCTTGCCGACCGAGTGCACCGCCGGGACGAAGCTGCCCTGCTCGTCGATCAGGTCGAGGGCGGCCTTGCCCATGCGAGTCATGATCCGCATGCTCACGACGACGTACGGGCTGTCGGTGATCTCCACGCCGAGCTGGCTGATGGGTGAGCCGAGGGGACCCATGGAGAAGGGGACGACGTACATCGTCCGGCCGCGCATCGAGCCGCGGAAGAGGCCGTGGAGCGTCTCGCGCATCTCGGCGGGGTCGCGCCAGTTGTTCGTCGGGCCGGCGTCCTCCTCCTCGAGGGAGCAGATGAACGTGCGGTCCTCGACGCGGGCGACATCGCTGGGGTTGGAGCGGGCCAGGAAGGAGTTCGGGTGCTTCGCCGGGTTCAGCGGGATGAACGTGCCGGAGGCGACGAGCTCACGCGTGAGCCGGTCCCACTCCTCCGCGGACCCGTCGCACCAGACGACCCGGTCCGGCTCCGTCAGGGCGGCGACCTGGCCGACCCAGGTGCGCAGCGCGGTGTTGGCGGTGGGCGCGTCCTCGAGCCCCGTCACTGTCATGGCATCTCCCTCGATGAGGCGGCGGGCCCTCGTCGCCGCGCGCCTAGTGACAGGGTGCCCTCCCGAGGCGTCCAAGGCCACCGCCGAAGGTCCTTCGTGACCAACTGCACAGGGCGCCTACAGCCCCCGCGCGGCGATGACGACACCCAGACCGAGCCCGATGCAGGATCGAGTCGAGACGTCGCCACCGGGAGGACCCGTGACCGCGATCACAGCTCGCCGTGCCATCGGCCTCGCGGCCTGCTCGGTGCTGGCTGCCGGCCTGCTCGGCGCGCCGACCGCGCTGGCCGCCGCGAGCCCCCCCGCCTGCGACCAGACCCTGCCCACCCGGCTGACCCACCTCGGGGACTCCACCCAGGTGGTCGTCGCCACGGCCGCGGGGTGGGGCTCCACCGCGGGGACGGTGCAGGTCTTCGAGAAGCGAAGCGGCACCCCCGGCACCGGCTGGTGCCTGGTGCTGGGGCCGTACCGGTCCCGCTACGGGTGGGCCGGGCTCGTGCCCGGCACGAAGCGGCGCAAGGACACCGGGACCACCCCGGCCGGGACGTACGCGCTGCCCAAGGCGTTCGGGCTGGACCCGAACCCGGGGACGGCTCTGCCGTACATCCACTCGGACGGCAACGACTACTGGGCGCTGGACCCGAAGTACCCGTGGACGTTCAACACCTACCGCTTCAACGGCGTCCACGGCTTCCGAGCCTCCCAGGCCGAGCACATCGCGCACTTCAGCGTGCAGTACCGCTACGCGGCGGTGATCGGCTTCAACCTGCCCTCCCCGGGCCACCGGGCCAACCGGGTGCGCGGGGGCGCGATCTTCCTGCACGTCAACGGCTCGGGGGCCACGGCCGGCTGCGTCTCGGTCTACCAGTCGGCGATGGTGGCGATCCTGCGCCGTCTGGACCCTGCCCGCCACCCCATGATCGTGATCTCACCCATGTCGTGGCTGGCGAGCGCCTGAGCTGGCCGGCCCGAGACGCGACGAGGCCCCGGTGCCGGAGCACCGGGGCCTCGTCGTGCGGCTTCGTCAGATCGCGCGGACGGCGTCCGCCTGCGGGCCCTTCTGGCCCTGCGTCACCTCGAACTCGACGCGCTGCCCCTCGTCGAGGCTGCGGTAGCCGTCGGATGCGATGGCGGAGTAGTGGACGAACACGTCGGGTCCGCCGCCGTCCTGGGCGATGAAGCCGTAGCCCTTCTCAGCGTTGAACCACTTGACGGTGCCCTGAGCCATGGAGATCTCCTTCTGGGGTCGACGCCGGGACCTCGTCCCTCGTCGTCGTCCACCGCACTTTGCGGTGCACGCGGCTGCCTTGCGCCGTCCCACATCCGGACCTCGGGTCGTGCACACGAAACCCCCCGTTCACGTCCCGGGGCGCTCGTGCCGTACTGCGAACTGCTCAAGCAACCGGGCCGAAGGTACCACGCGGCCCCTCACCGCACGTAGCCACGAACCGGTCAGGTCACGGCGCGGTTGGGCCGACGCAATCCGGGGAAGGAGGTGTCCGATGAGAGCTCCGACACTGGTGGCCGCCGCCGCGCTCGCCGGTCTGGGCTTCGGCGCCGCCCTGGGCGTCGGCCTGGCCGCGGCCGCCGATGGCGGCTCTGCGTCTCCGAACGCGCCCGGCCCGCCCGCCGCCACCACCGGCCAGGCGTCCACCGAAGCCTCCAGCAGCCCGACCCCCTCCTCGGCCACGTCGGCGTCGCCCAGTGCCGGCTCCGGGTGGTCGGTCACGCTCAGGGCGCCCGGCGTGGACGTCCTCCAACCGATCGCCCTCAGCGGCACCGTGCAGGCGGCCCCCGGCGATCCGGCCCGGCCGACGTACGCCGTCCTCGAGCGCTGGGTCTCGCCGTCCTGGACCCCCGTGCACCAGGTCCCCCTCACCTGGACGGGGAGCGCCGCCACCCTCGCGACGACCTACGCCCGGACCGCCAGCCCGGGCACGTACGCGCTCCGCCTCGCCGTGACGACCACGCCCGGCGTCACCGTGCTCGGCAGCGTGACGGTGCCGGTACGGGCGGCCATCGACATCAGCGTCTCCGGGCCGTTGACCCGTGCCGACCTGCCCTTCACCTATCGCGCCGGCTGCCCGGTGCCGCCCTCGAGGCTGCGCCGGGTCGACATGAACTTCTGGTCCTTCCAGCCGGGCATCGTCGCCCGTGGCAGCCTCATCGTGAAGGACTCGCTCGTGCCGGACGTCCGGCGCGCGTTCACCCGGATCTTCGCGGCGCACTTCCCGATCCACAAGATGTTCCCCGCCGACCGCTACGGCGGGAAGGACGTCCGGGCGATGGCGGCCGACGACACCTCGGCCTTCAACTGCCGGACCGTGACCGGGAACCCCTACCGCATCTCCCAGCACAGCTACGGCAACGCGATCGACATCAACACCTGGGAGAACCCCTACGTCACGCCGTCGCACGTCTACCCCTCGCGCCACTTCTTGCGACGCAGTCCCTACCGGATGGGCATGATCGTCAAGCACGGCCCCGTGCAGCGCGCGTTCACGGCGCTGGGCTGGCTGTGGGGAGCGCGCTGGAGCCACCCGGACTACCAGCACTTCTCGTCGAACGGAGGCTGAGCCCGTGGCGGGTACGGACGGCGCCAGCCGCCCGGCGGTGCTCGTGGCCGGCATCGCCTTCGTCGTCGCGGCCGTCGTCGGCGCCATCGCCGCGCTGGCGCTGTCCTCGGGCCCGAGCCGCCACGTCGGAGGCGCCTCGGCAGCGGTGCCCGCCCCGTCGACCCCGAAGGCCTCGGACCGGCGGACGTCCGGGACGTCGACGTCGACCCGGTCCCCGTCGGGGACCCCGAGCCGGTCCCCGGCGAGCCTGCCCGGCCAGCCCGACCGGACCTCCGGTGGTCTCACGGCCCGCACCCTGCCCAGTGCAGGCTCCCTGGGCGTGGGATGGATCTATCGCGTCGACCGGGGCTCCGCGGAGGCGGGCTACGTCGGGAACGGCACGCCGACCCTCGCCCGGGACCCGCACGAGGTCGTGCTGACCGCGGTACCCCTCGGCTGCGAGCAGCGCTCGCAGCTGCCGGTCCCCGCCCACGTGCTGGAGACCGACTACCGGCAACGGGCCCGCGGGACCGCCGGCGTGGGGCTGCGCCTGCGCTTCAGCACCCCCGCGGCGGCCGGCCGCTTCGAGGCGCTCCGGCGCGAGGACCTCGAGGCGTGCGCCCGCCAGCCGCTGGAGCCGGGCGACGGCGGGGTCCACCTGGTGAGCGGGGTGCGGTCGAGCGGCCGGGGTACCTACGTCTCCGCGCGCACCGACGCGTCCCTGCCGGCCGGCCAGCGGACCTGGACCGAGGTCGCCGCCTGGATCGGGGGACGCGACGTGGTGCTGCTCGCGGTCAACGCCGCCCCGGGTTCCCCGGTCGCCGACGTCGCGCGGCTGTCCGAGGCGGCTGGGTCGATCCTGCGCTGAGTCAGCCCGCGAGCTGCTGCAGCACCTCCCGGAGGGTGAACGCCGCGCGCGGCGGGCGCCCGGTCCTCGCGACGGACATCCGCACCTGGGCGTTCTGCCACGAGCACACGCTGCGCACCTCACCGTCCACCCGTCCGGAGACGCAGTCGATCGGGGGGGAGCCGTGGCCCATCCCGCTGAGGCGGACCAGGCTCGTCCGCTGGGCGGGGTCGCCCATCGCGGACTCGAGGAGGGACACCAGGCGGGCCTTGAGCGCGGCGCCTGACACGGATCGAGCCTCGCCAGGCCGCAGTGCCGAGGCGATGAAGAAGAAGCGGTCGCTGCCGAGGCCGTAGAACGACGCCACCGCACGGTGCCCGCCGCGGGCAGCCTCGGTCACGACGTGCGCGGCCAGCGACCGGGAGACGGGGTCGACCGCCCACGGCACGCCGGCGAGGTCCGACGGGGTGGACCTGGGAAGGCGTACGCGAGCGGACGGGAACGGCCGCGACGGCGGCGCCGGCCGTGAGCTCGGGGCGTTCGAGCCGGCGGAGGATGCCGAGGAGTGCGTGGTGGTCCACGCGTACCAGCCGCCGACGGCGAGGAGCGCGCAGAGCGCGACCGCGACGAGCGAGCGGGTCGAGGGGCGCGGCAGGCGTGGTGTGCCCCGGCGACGCACGACCGGCCGACGGGCTGCCGCCGCCGGCGGCCGGCTGGGGGCCGGGTCGGCCACCGCGATCATCGGCTGCGGGACGGGAGGCTGCGGGACGGGAGGCTGCGGGACGGGAATGGGAGCTGGAGGCGCTGCAGCGGGGGCCGCCAGCGCGCTGGGCAGGGGCCGCGTCTGCGGGCCCCAGGCAGAGCCGTCCCACCAGCGGGCCAGGCCGGGGTCGGTGGGATCCCGGTACCAGCCAGCCCCCGGTACGACGTCCGTCGCCGCGCTCATGGCATGTCCTCGTCGGTTGCGGCGGCCCTGACGGGTCACCTCCCTGAGGATCATCGGCACGGGGCGCGCTGTCGTTGAGGGGTCCGGGGCGCCCACCGGTCCCTGGGGCGCCTAGCCTTGAGGGCATGCTCGGGGCGAGGAGCGGCCCGCACTGGATCGGGCCGGTCGAGCTGGTCTGGCGCGCGCGTGGTGCCCTGCGACGGCGCGACGGCGGGTCGGTGCTGCGCCGCATCACCAACGGCGCCACGACGGCCACCGGCCTGCGCATCCGCGGCCAGCACACCCTGATCCTCCTGGACCCCGCGCACGCCGGTGAGCTCCTGGTCGACCTGGCACCCTCGACCACGAAGGGACCCGGGCTCCAGCTGACCAGGCCGCTGCTCGGCAACGGCCTGCTGACCAGCGAGGGAGAGGAGCACCGGCGGGTACGCCGGCTCGTCGCGCCGGCCTTCTCGCCGAAGCGGCTGGCGGGCTACGTCGACACCTTCGCCGGGCGCACCGAGGCGATGCTGGAGCGCTGGTCGGACGGCGCGACCGTGGACGTCTACGACGAGATGGGCGCCCTGACGCTGGACATCGTCGGCCAGACCCTGCTCGGCCTGGACCTCAGCGCCGACACGACCGGCATCCGCTCGGCCCTGGAGGCGGGGCTGACCGCGTTCGCGCAGATCGGGTTCCCGCTGACGCCGCGACGCGGCGTCCCGGCCGACCTGACCCGGCTCGCCCCGCCCGAGCTCGACGCGGTGCACCGCGTGGTCGACGAGATCATCGAGACCCGGCGCGGCTCGACCCTCGGCGACCGTGGGGACGTGGTCTCCGCGCTGCTCGCCGCCGCCGCTGAACCCCGCGGGCTCACGCCGCAGGAGGTGCACGACAACGTCGTGACCCTGCTGATGGCCGGGCACGAGACGACCGCCAACGCGCTCGCGTGGACCTTCCACCTGCTGGGTCGCCACCGCGACGTGGAACGCGCCCTGCGGGCGGAGGTGGACGGCCTCGGCGGGCGGGCGGTCACGAGCGAGGACCTGCCCCGGCTCACCTACACCAGGGCCGTGGTCAGCGAGTCGATCCGCCTGTTCCCACCCGCCTGGGTCATGGGCCGTACCGTCACCAGCGACGCGCGCTTCGGCGAGTGGCGGGTCCCGGCCGGCTCGACCGTCGCGGTCAGTCCCCTGCTCATGCAGCACGACGAGCGCTGGTTCCCCGAACCGGAGCGCTTTGATCCCCAGCGGTGGCTCGACGAGCGCAAGGACACGGTGCCGCGCTACGCCTACATCCCGTTCGGAACGGGGCCGCGGTCGTGCATCGGCGAGCAGTTCGCGTGGATGGAGGCCGTCACCGTGCTCGCCACCGTCGCCGCCCGAGTCGCGTTGCGGCCGGTGACCGGCCACACGGTGACACCGCAGTTCCGGGTCACGCTCCGTCCGGGAAACGGCATGCCCATGACGGTGGTCCGGAACACCGAATGACCTGCGGTCACGGGTACGCCCGTTCGGGTGAGGTCTAGACGCACGGTAGCCGTCTCTCACCCTGGGTGATCGGGCCTCACCCCCGTGGCGTAGCGCGGCGCACGAGGTGTCAGGAGAACGGAGGATGCCCGCTCCGACACGGACTCCTATCGTGATTCTCGGACGTCTCGCTCGCCGGGACGCCCAGCCCTTGGGGGGGCGTACGCATGGGGAGGCCTGCTTCGGCAGGCACGGAGGGCTGATCGATGGACGTTGTCGACGCCGAGGCCGGCGTGGCGCCGCGTCCCGCGCGATGGCGGCGCGTCCACCGACAACGCGTCCTCGCTCTCGACGGGGTCGCTGTCGCGCTGGGAGTCCTCGCCGCCTGCGCCCTGCAGTCGGCCAGGGGTGGTTCGAGCCCAGCGCTGGCGTTCCTGGTCGGCGGTCTGTCCGCGCTGTCGTGGTGGGGGCTCACCGCGGTGCTGCGCGCATACGACCCCCGGCTGATCGGCTCCCTGCGCGAGCTCGCCGCCCCTCTGGCGGCCGGCGCGGGGGTTGCCAGCGGACTGGTCGTCGCGGTGGCGCTCGGCGTGTCTCAGGCGACCGCTCTTCTCGCGGCCGTCTCGTGCGGAACCGCGGTGGTGGCATCCCTGCTCGCGCGTGCCGCCATGCGGGTGCACCTTGCGCAGTCGCGGCTGCGTGGCCGGTCCATGAGCCGGGTGCTGGTCGCCGGGCCGGAGGAGGAGGCGCTGCGACTCGCGCGCGACCTCCGCGGCTCCCCCGCCCAGGGACTGCGCGTTGTCGCCGCCTGCCTGACCGAGGACAGCCACTTCCTGCCCTCGTCGTTGGACCAGGAGATCACCGTGGCGGGAGGCTTCACCGACGTCGTCGCGGCCGCCCGGCACTTCGCGGTCGACGTGGTCGCGCTCTTCCCCTGCGCGGAGCTCGACGCCGTCACCCTGGGTCGGATCAACCGCGGGCTCGCCGACGCCGAGGTCGAGGTCCTCCTCGTGCCGTCGAGCTCCCCACCGGAGGCACGATCGGGAGCCGGGACCGCGCGCTCCGACCCGGAGCGGACCATCGAGATGAACGCCGGGACGGGCCAGGTCGTTCTACCGTAGGCACCCATGGAGGCGTCTGAGGCGAGCACGGCCGGCATCGTGGGTCCTGTCCTCAGCGTGTGGGCGCATCCCGACGACGAGACCTACCTGGCAGCCGGCGCGATGGCCGCGGCCGTCAGGGACGGGCACCGCGTGGTCTGCGTCACCGCGACGCGCGGGGAGCAAGGTTCGACCGACCCGCAGCGCTGGCCCCCGGGCGAGGAGCTCGCCGCGGTCAGGACGGTCGAGCTGGAGCGCGCGCTGGCGCATCTGGGCGTGCACGAGCACCACTGGCTCGACTACCCCGACGGGGGATGCGCGGACGTCGACGAGGGTGAGGCGGTGGCCCGGATCCGCGGTCTGCTCGACGAGGTCGACCCACGCCTGGTCCTCACCTTCGCCCCGGACGGGCAGACCGGACACAGTGACCACATCACCGTGTCCCGATGGGTCGGGCTCGCCGTCGACTCACTGAGCGGCGAGCGGCCTCGGCCGCGCGTGCTCCACGCCCGAGCGAGCAGCGAGTGGCTCGCCCGCTGGCGGCCGGTGCTGGAGCCGCTCGGGGTCTACATGGGCTTCGAACCGGTCTCCACGCCTCGCGCCGAGCTGGCACTGTGCCTCGACCTCGACGGCGACCTGCTGGCGGCGAAGATGAACGCCCTTCGGGAGCAGGCCAGCCAGACGGAAGCGGTGATCGCCGCCCTCGGTGAGGAATTCATGAGCGAGGGCCTGCGCGAGGAGGGGTTCGTCGAGGGCTGATCCCGGCCATTGCCTCGGGGGCCGAAGCGGAGAACGATGGCGCCAGCCCCCGCCCCCAGACGGCGAGGCGGCCCGGAGGTGGCCCATGAGCGCGACCGAGACCCGCAACATCGACAAGCCCCACGAGACCCGCATGTTCACGGCCCACGGCTCCATGGACGTGGTCACCTTGGGCGACTTCACGATGGGACGCGGGTCCTTCGAACCCGGTTGGCGATGGTCGGCGGACGTCAAGCCGATCGCCGGGACGGACTCGTGCATGACGCGGCACACCGGCCTGTGCCTGTCCGGCCGCATGGTGGTTCGCGCCGACGACGGCAGCGAGGTCACCATCGAACCCGGTGACGTCTTCGTCATCGAGCCCGGGCACGACGCATGGACGCTGGGCGAGGAGCCCTGCGTGCTGGTGGACACCGGCGTCGCGGCGTACGCCAAGCCCAGCTGAGCCTCAGGAGGACCAGAAGGCGTCGAACGCCGCCTGGTCCTCCGGGTAGACCCGACGCAGCACGATCTTCCCGTCACGGAAGGCGAGCAGCTGCAACGCGCGGTCGTGCAGCCTGCGCCCGTGACGCTCGCCGGTGACGTCGACGAGCGCCGCGACGTGGCCCCGACCGACCAGGAGGTCGACCGGGACGACCTGCTGGGTGCCGTCGGTGAGCTCGAGGACTCGGCGCAGGTAGCCGAGCACGGCCGCACGGCCGTGGAAGTCGCCGGAGATCTGGCTGCGTCCGGGTGTGTGCCACCAGATGTCGTGGTGCAGCAGCTCACCGAGCGCGTCGAGGTCCCGGGCGGCGAAGGCCGCGAACGCGGCGCGCGCGACGTCGACGTCGGCTTGGCTCATCCGTCTCACCTCCGCGGGACATGCTCCCGCCCTGGCCGGGCTACGGCGAGGAGGGGACGGCGGTGAAGTGGCGGTGCACGAGGTGTCCGTCGACGTGGGCGCTCAGCACGTACGTGCCGTCGAGCTGCGCGCTCGGCAGCACGACCACGGCGTTCATCCACGACAACCAGCCACGTGCGGTCGACGACGCCTGCGGATCGGTGAACGCCCTTGTCGTCGAGGACAGCCGGCACCAGCTCGTGGCGACCCGGTGGCCGTCGGCGGTCGTGAGCCGAAGTCCTGTGACCACCAGGCGGGAGGAGGACCCGGGCCTTGCGAACCACATCGCCGGACCGGCCACGCTCAAGCCGCAGGCGGTGACCGGGTCGGGCCACTCCTGACCGGCCGAGGTGCTGCCGTTGATCCGCCAACCTGACGCGGGCCAGGCCATGAGCCTCGAGGTCGCGTCGCGGTCGGCGTAGTGGCCACCGGTCACGTCGATGGCGACGGCGAACCGGGTGTCGGCGGAGGGCGAGGACCCGGACGACGCGCCGAACCCCATCTGCGTCTGCGTCGGGTCCGCTAGGGCGAGGGAGTGGAAAGGCGACTCGGCGAAGCGCATCACCTCCACCCGGGCTGACCCGGCTACCGCGTCCGTCGCCATCAACGACTCGCCTGCACCCCTGGCGGCCAGTGCCCACGAGACCGCATGAGCGCAGGCCAGCGACTTGCGAGGCGCGTGCAGGTCGGTGTCCTGCCCCGTTCTCACGATGCAGGTCGCCGCGGCACGCGAACGCGCGTCGAGAACGGCGAGGATCGACACGGGCGGCGCCCCGACCGATCGCCGGAAGGCCGCGATCATCCGACGGTAGGAGCTGGATCCGGCCGGCTGCGCGATCGACGGCGGGAGCAGCGGCCGGGAGGCCTCGCGCGCGGCGGACGGCGAGGCGTGCACGACTGCGGTCGGGCGCAGGAAGGCCAGCGCGAGCAGGACGATGACGCACGCCGTCATCCGAAGCGCTCGGAACAGCGCCGCGCGAACGCCGACCACGACTTCCCCCCACCGCACCCGTGATCACCCGGGCACTGCAGGATGACGTCCGATTCCCCTTTCGCCGCAAGGGTGATCGACCTTTCGCACACCCTCGGCGCACACGGTTTCGGCACACAGTCACGGAGCATGACCACTGCGCAACCACGCCCGTCGGTCGAACGGATGAGGGCCGATCGGCCGGCAGGGCACTTCGCCCCTGTCCGCTTCGGGGAGCTCCTGCCTAGGTTCGGAACGCAGGCAGCACGAACGCGGAGGTGGACGATGAGAGCGGTCGTGGTCTACGAGTCGATGTACGGGAACACCCGCGCCGTGGCGGAGGCGATCGCCGAGGGCCTCTCGCCGAGGATGGAGGCCGAGGCGGTGCCGGTCTCGATGGTGAGGAGCGAGGCTGTCGCCGCAGCCGACCTGGTCGTAGTCGGTGGCCCCACGCATGTGCACGGCATGAGCCGACCATCCACCCGCAAGTCCGCGGTCGAAGCCGCGGCGAAGCCCGGTGCCGAGGTCCACCTCGACGAGCACGCGGAGGGCGAGGGACTGCGGGAATGGTTCGACCGGCTGCCGCACCAGGCCGGCATGGCCGCAGCCTTCGACACCCGCATCGACCTGTCGGCTGCGATGACCGGCCGCGCGTCGAAGGGCATCGGCAAGCGCCTGCGCCAGCACGGGATGACCCTGCTGTCGCCTCCGGAGAGCTTCCTCGTCGACAAGGCCGGCCACCTCGAGGCGCAGGAGCAGCAGCGAGCCCGGGACTGGGGGGTCGCCCTCGCGGCTGCCCTGATGCCGGCCACCGGATGAGGGCCGGCTGACGGGGGCCGCTGCTCAGGTCTGGGGGGCCAGGTGCCGGACGAACCAGTCGGCCGCCAGATCGGCGACTCGGTCCAGGGCCCCGGGCTCCTCGAACAGGTGGGTCGCGCCGGGGATGACCTCGAGCCGGTTCTCGCAGCTCAGGAGAGCCTGCGCCTCACGGTTCAGCTCGACGACCAGGTCGTCGTTGCCGCCGACGATGAGAAGTGTCGGTGCCCGCACCAGGCCGAGCCGGGCACCGGCCAGGTCGGGGCGGCCTCCTCGCGAGACCACGGCCGCAACCAGACAGTCCGGATCCGAGGCCGCCCAGAGGGCCGCGCCCGCACCGGTGCTCGCGCCGAAGTAGCCGACCGGCCGGCCCGTCGTTGAGGCATGGGTGCCCAGCCAGGCCGTCACCGCCAGCAACCTGGAGGCGAGCAGGTCGATGTCGAAGACCATCGCCCGATCACCCTCCTCGCGCACGGTCAGCAGGTCCAGCAGCAAGGTGCCCAGCCCGGACTCGCCCAGGACGTCGGCGACGTAGCGGTTGCGCGGGCTGTGCCGGGAGCTTCCGCTGCCGTGGGCGAAGACCACGACGGCGACCGCATCGTCGGGCACGGTGAGACGACCCCCGAGCTCGGCGCCGCCCGCACCCACGAGGACGTCCTCAGCGCGCATGATGCTCCTTCTTCCGCTTCTTCCTCGGCTCGGCCGGCTCGGGCTGAGCCGACGTCGGCTCCTCGGGCTCATCGGAGCGAGCCGCGATGTGCTCGTGAGCGCCGAGCTCCCCCGCGCCCTCCTCGTCTTCGAGCAGGGCCTCCCCGGGCAGCTCGACCGGGCTGGCGCCTCCGGTGCGGGCCGGCACGTGGCGCAGACCGTGGGCGTGGCGAGCCTCTCTTACCCCCTGGGAGATGCTGTGCCACGAGTGGTCGGGCCCCAGCTCGTCGAAGAAGCCGCATCGGCGAAGGGCCTCTCGCACCGGCCACATGACCCGGACCAGGTAGAGGTCGACCCCACGGCGGCGCAGGGTCGCGAGCAGGTCGGCCAGGGCGTCGGCGCTCGTGGTGTCCATCTGGTTCGTGGCCTCGAGGTCGAGCACGAGAGCCCGGGTCCCCGGGTGCTCGTCGACCATCCGGAGCACGCGGTCGTGGATCGGCGCGGCGGTCACCCAGAACATCGGGGCGTCGACCCGCAGCACGAGGACACCGGGGAAGGTGGGTCGTTCGTCGTGGTTGCGCACGCTGCCCCAGGCGGCCTTCTCCCCCGGCACCTTGCCCATCTCCTCGATGTCCACCCGGCTCGAGCGATAGACCAGGCCGAGCACAGAGCCTGCGATCGCGATGAGCAGGCCGTCGAGGGGACCGAGGAGGACGACCCCAACCGCCGCGACGACGGCGGCGACGATGTCGTTGCGGCGCACCCGCGCGTAGCGGCGCAGCGCTCCGAAGTCCATGAGCCGCCACACCGCGTTGACGACGATCGCCGAGAGCACCGCCCGGGGCAGGACCGACAGTGCGGGGGCGATGGCGACGATCACCACGATCGACATGGCCGCGGCCGCCATCCCGGCGACCTGGGTGCGCCCACGCGCCTCCGACATCGCGGCGGTCTTGGTCAGGCTCCCGGCGACGCCCATGCCACCGAAGAGACCGGAGGCGACGTTGGCGGCGCCGGCGGCCAGCAGCTCCTGGTCGGCGTCGATCGGGTATCCGCCCTTCCCGGCGAACAAGCGCGCGGCGCTCAGCCCCTCAGCGAGACCCACGAGGGCCAACGCCGCCCCTGCACCCAGGATCGCCCCGAGGTCGCCCGCTTGGACGTTGGGCAGCTGGGGGGTCGGCAGCCCGCGTGGGACCGGTCCGACCACCTCGACGCCGTGTGCCCTCAGATGGAAGGCCTGCGAGACGGCCAGCCCGCCGATGAGCACGATCAGCCCCCAGGGCGCCCGTGGCGCGAGGCGCTGTCCGCCGAAGAGGACGACGAGGGACACCACCGAGATCCAGATCGCGATGTCGTTGGCCTGCCCGCTCTGCAGGCTTCCCTCCAGGGCGCCGATGCGTTCCACGACCTGCCCCCGAGGCGAGGGGACGCCGAGCAGGTGCGGCACCTCTCCCAGGATCACCAGGATGACCAGGCCGAGGACGAAGCCGGTGACGATGGGCTTGGAGAGGAACTCCGCCATCCAGCCGATCCGCAGGAAGCCCGACGCCAGCAGGACCAGTCCGGAGGCCAGGGCGAGCGCGGCCGTGTAGGAGGCGGCCCGCAGGGTGCCGGCGACGCCGAAGCTGGCGAGGAAGGAGCCGGACAGCACCGAGACCGTCGAGACGGGGCCGACGATGAGCTCGCGCGAGGAGCCGAGCAGCGCGTAGGCCAGCAGCGCCACGGGGACGGCGTACAGGCCCACCTCGACGGGGGCTCCGGCGATGGACGCGTAGCCGAGGGCCTGCGGCACCGCCAGGGCAGCCACGACGGCGCCGGCGATCAGGTCACCGCGCAGCCAGGGCCGCTGGTACCTGGGCAGCCAGGCCAGGACCGGCAGCCGTCGCCAGCGGCCCGGTGCGCCCTCGACCACCGCGTCGCTCATGCCAGCCCGTCCCGTCCCGTCCCGTGGCCTCGATCCTGGCGTCGGCCACCCGATGCGCCCAGGGACGTTGGGCCCAAGTGTTCACCGTGCGTTCATGTCATGTTCACCTTCGACCACGCCGGCCCTGCGGGCAACCGAGGAGCTCTAGGGTCGGGCCATGGGCGAGATGAGCATGAACAGGGCCATCCACGCGGGGTTCCGGCGCGACCTGGACCGCCTCGATGCGGCGCTGTCGGCCTTCCCGGCGGGCAACCAGGTTCGAGCGACGCAGCTCGACCGGGCCTGGGCCAACCTCGACGACCAGTTCACCTACCACCACCACGGCGAGCACGAGATCGCTTGGCCCGCGTTGCGAGCGGTCGGGGTGTCGGCGGACCTGCTGGCCGAGCTCGACGGCGAGCACGCGGCGCTGGAGACCGCGCTCGTCGACGTCCGCGCGGCCATGGCAGAGCTGGCGCGAACCGCGCTCGCCGACGACGCGAAGGCCGCCCTCGCCGCCGTCGAGCGGCTGCGCGAGGTGGCCGTCACCCACCTCGACCACGAGGAGGCCGAGCTGGAGCCGGTCTTCCTGGCCAAGCGGGACAGCCCCGAGCTCAAGGCGATGGGCAAGCAGTTCGCGAAGGTCAGCCCGGCTCGCGCCGGCCGCTACTTCGCCTGGTTGCTCGACGGCGCCGACGACGACGTACGGGCCGCCGTGACCCACCAGATCCCGGGACCGGTCGTCTCCGTGGTCAGCGGAGTGTTCGGGCGTAGCTACCGCCGGGACGTCGCGCCCGCGTGGGAGAGCTGAGTCAGTTCAGTGGTGTGAACGTCGCGGCCCCGGCGCAGGCGCCGCCGGTGGCCGCGCTCGGCGAGGACGGCCCGGCGACGGGTTGCAGCCCACCGCCCTGCGAGTCGTACCAGAACCAGGACCCGTTGGCCGGACCCTGAGCCGACCCGGTCGTGGTGTACGCCCGCAGGCAGTAGCCCTGTGCGGTCGAGGCGACGGCCACGTGCGCGGTCCGGCTGATCCCCGTGATCGGGCCCCGGACCGCGTAGTTCTGGTGGTCGGAATACCACGTCTCCATCGCCTGCGCGGCGTTGACGAGAGCCTGCTTCGCGTCGGAGTCCGTGGCCTGCTTGATCGCCTGCTGCCCGGTCTGCGTCTCGGCCTGCGCGGTCCTGCCCAGGCCACGGAACACGAGGAGACCGCCCACGACCGCGACGAGCGCCACCACGGTGACGACCAGCCAGGTGCCGCGACCGGATCCGCCGCTGCCGCTCATCCGTACCGTGCCGCTCACCGGCCGGCTAGGCGACGCGTACGTCGCATCAACGGGGAAGCCGAACTGGTCGACCGCGCCTCCGGCCTGCGCCTGTGGTGCCCAGCTCGGGGCGGCGGGCGGCGTCGACGCGGGCGTGGCTGATGGGGCCGCGGCAGGTGTTGCGGGGGTCGCGGGCGGGACTGCCGGAGGCGTCGGTGCCGGGGGCGGCGCGGCGGTCCAGCCCTGCCCGGTCCACCAAGCGGGCTGCCCGGTGTGCGGATGCACGTACCAGCCGGGCGCCGGGCCGGTCGCCGGCCGGTCGGTGGTGGACATGGCTCCTCCAGACGTCCAGAGCAGCATCGACCGGGACCAGTCCCGGCTTGATAGCGCGTTCGGCTCCCGCTGTCGGCGGGACTCCCTACAGTCCCAGCCATGACGACGCCGCCGATCGTGCTGGTCCCCGGATTCTGGCTCGGCGCCTGGGCCTGGGACGAGGTCGCCGACATCCTGCGGGCCGAGGGGCACGACATCACCGCCGTGACGCTCCCGGGCCTTCGTTCCCCCGACGAGGACCGCGCCCGCGTGCGACTCGCGGACCACGTCGACGCGGTCTGCGCCGCGGTCTACGCCGCCGGGGCCCCCGTGGTCCTCGCCGTGCACAGCGGCGCCGGAGTTCCCGGGTACGCCGCCAGCGACCGCATCCCCCAGCAGATCGCCGCCATGGTCTACGTCGACTCCGGACCCGCCACCGGGGCGCTGGACCCGGACTTCGCCGGTGACGACCTGCCCCTGCCCTCCTGGGAGGGTCTGGTCGCGGACGGGAACAGCATCGAGGGGATCAGCGAGGAGCAGCTCGCCACCTTCCGCGCGCGAGCGCTGCCCCAGCCGGGCGGGGCGATCCGCGACGCGCCGGTGCTGACCAACCAGGCGCGGCTGGACGTCCCGACCACGGTGATCTGCACCTCGGCGACCGCCACCCAGCTGCAGGAGTGGGTCGGCCAGGGCTACGCCTGGATCGGCGGCCTCGCCGAGCTGCGCACCGTCGACTACGTCGACCTGCCCACGGGGCACTGGCCGATGTGGTCGCGTCCCGCCGACCTGGCCGCAACCTTGTCCGGCATCGTCCGCCGGTACTCGGTCGCGGTCGAGCCGCCGTACGCCGGGGACGAGACCGCGACCCTGCTGGGCTCGCTCGAGCGGCAGCGGCGCACGCTGGCGTGGAAGTGCGGCGGGCTCGGCTCGGAGGGGATGAACGCGCGGCTGGGCCCGAGCTCGCTGTCCCTCGGCGGGCTGCTCAAGCACATGGCGCTGGTCGAGGCGAACACGTTCTCGCTCAAGCTCAACGACCACGGGCTCGGACAGCCGTGGGAGTCGGTGGACTTCGATGTCGACCCCGACTGGGAGTTCCGCACCGCCGCGCAGGACTCCCCGGCGGAGCTGTTCGCCCTGTGGCGGGCCGCCGTGGCCAGATCGCGCGAGGAGGTCGCGCAGGCGCTGGCCGAGGGCGGCATGGACCGCCTATCTCGGCGAGAATGGCCCGACGGGAGGGTGCCCACGTTGCGGCGGCTGGTGGCCGACATGGTCGAGGAGTACGCCCGCCACGTCGGGCACGCCGATCTCATCCGGGAGTCCGTCGACGGGCTCACCGGCGAGGATCCCCCGCCGCTACCGTGACGGGATGACCGAACCGATCACGGCAGGGCAGTTCCACGCCGCCGAGGGCGTCGAGGACTGGCGAGCCCTCTACACCGGCGTCTCGGCCCACTTCCGTACCGGGTCCTTCTCGACGGGCGTGGCGCTGGTCGAGGTCATCGGCCGCCTCGCCGACGCCGCCGACCACCACCCTGACGTCGACCTGCGCTACGGCGGGCTCACGGTGCGCCTCGTCACCCACTCCGTGCAGGGGCTGAGCGATCGCGACGTGGCCCTGGCCCAGCAGATCTCGGCGGCGGCCCGCGAGCTCGGCGTCGCGGCCGACCCCGCGGCGGTCCAGGACGTCGAGGTGGCGATCGACGTGCTCGACCTCTCGGCCGTACGGCCGTTCTGGCTGGCCGTCCTCGGCTACCGCGAGGCCGCCGGACGGGACTACCTGGTCGACCCCCACGGCCGCTGGCCGACCATCTGGTTCCAGCAGATGGACGAGCCACGGCCGCAGCGCAACCGGGTCCACGTCGACATCTGCGTGCCGCACGACGAGGCGCAGACGCGGATCGCCGCCGCGGTCGCCGCCGGCGGACGGCTGGTGAGCGCCGAGCACGCCCCGTCCTGGTGGGTGCTCGCGGATCCCGAGGGCAACGAGGCGTGCGTCGCGACCTGGCAGGGTCGCGACTGAGGACTCACGCGGCCGCGGCGAGCGCCACGGCCACCATGGCCACCACCAGCAGCGCGAGCGCGAGTGGCCAGACGAAGCGCAGGTAGCGGTCGTAGCCGACGCGTGCGATCGCCAGACCCCCGACGAGGACGACACTGGTTGGCGACACCATCAGCGTCAGCCCGTGCCCGAGGACCCAGGCCGTCACGGTCGTCGTCCGGTCGACGCCCGCGAAGTCCGAGAGCGGTGAGAGCAGCGGCATGGCGAGCGTCGCGTGCCCCGAGCTCGACGGGATGAGGAAGGCGAGCGGGATGTTGATGAGCACCGTCACGGCCGCGAAGACGCCGGCCGACGCGCCACCGACGAGGTGCTCCATCGAGTGCAGGATCGTGTCCAGAGTCCGGGTGTTGGTCATGATGACCGAGACTCCGCCGGCGAGGAGGACGACCAGTGCCGGGGTCATCATGTCCGCGGCGCCGGCGGCGATGAGCCGGACGATCTCCCGCTCGTTCATCCGCGCGACCACGCCGACGACGACCGAGGCGATGAGGAACAGCATCGCCAGCTGCGGGAACCACCAGTTCAGCTCGAACCAGTACGGCGTCACGGCGGTCGCGTGCGTCAGGTCGTCCGCCGGACCGGTCGCCGCCCCGAGGATGCTCGACCACGGGATCACCGAGAAGATCATCAGACCGAAGGCCGCCACGGTGATGCCGAGCACCACCTTCTGGGTGCCGCTCAGGGTCTCGCCTGGGGCGTCGGAGGACTCACCCGTGTGGTCGTCCCAGCCGACGAGCGAGGCCGCCGGATCCCGGCGCACCCGAGCCGCATAGCGAAGCACCCAGGCGACGGCCAGGCCGGTGATCACCGCCCAGAGGAGCAGCCGAAGGCCGATCCCGTCGCCTATCGAGACCCGCGCCTCCCCGGAGGCCACCCCGATCGAGAACGGGTTGACGGTCGCTCCCATGACGCCCGCGAGGGCTCCGAGGATGATCATCGCCGCGGTGACCAGCCGGTCGTAGCCGAGCGCCGCCATCAGCGGGAGGAACAGGGCGTAGAAGCCCAACGTCTCGACCGAGAAGCCCATCGTCGAGCCGAGCAGTGAGAAGAGCACCATCACCGTGACGATGAGCAGCCAGCCCTTGCTGCGCAGCCGGTGGGCCAGCGCGGCGATCGCCACCTCGAGGCTTCGAGTGGCGAAGGAGACCGAGATGAACGCTCCGATCGCCATGATGAAGACGATCACCCCGATCTGGCCGAACATCCGCCCGACCGTCTCGGTGTCCACCACGCCGGTGGCCGGGTTGCGAAGCCCGTACGTGCCGTTGACCGGCGCCAGCAGCAGCTGTTGGACCCGCTCGCCGAAGGTCAGCGGGTTCGGGACCCGGTGGTAGGTCCCCGGGATCGGCGAGCCGTCCGGGTCGGTGCGATACGCGCCGGCGGGGATGAGAAGAGCGGCGATCCAGACCAGCACGGTGACGATCGCGAGAGTGGTCACCGCGGAGGGGAAGCTGAAGCCCTTCGCGGGTGCGAACGTCTCGGAACCGTCGCTGTCCTGCGCCTCGGCGGCCGGCGCGGACATCGCGTCAGTAGTCGACCGGGTCGCGGATGATCGGGCAGGTCATGCAGTGACCGCCGCCACGGCCGCGCCCCAGCTCGGAGCCGACGATGGTGATGACCTCGATGCCCTCCTTGCGCAACAGGGTGTTGGCGTAGGTGTTGCGGTCGTAGGCGAACACCACTCCCGGCGAGACCGCCACCAGGTTCGCGCCGCTGTCCCACTGAGTGCGCTCGCGCAGGTAGTCGCTGCCCCCGGTCTCGACGACGCGCAGCTTCGGCAGGTTGAGCGCACTCGCCACGGTCTCGAGGAACGGCTTCTCCTCCTTGTGCAGCTCGATCCCTCCGGGCCGGTCAGACGGACGGTAGGAGAACGCCTCGATGCCGAACACGATGTCGGGATAGACCAGGACGCAGTCGCGGTCCGCGAACGTGAAGATCGTGTCGAGGTGCATGGCCGCGCGCGACTTCGGCATCGCCGCGACGATGACCCGCTCGGCCGCGCCCCGCTCGAAGAGGGCCGCCGCCAGCTGACTGATGCCCTGCCGGGAGGACCGCTCGCTCATGCCGACCAGCACCGTCTTGTTGCCGATGGGCATGACGTCCCCGCCCTCGAGGGTCGCGCGGCCCCAGTCCCTGGTCGGGTCGCCCCACCAGACGTTCACCTTGCCGGAGAACTCCGGGTGGAACCGGTAGATCGCCGTGGTGAGGATCGTCTCCTCGTGGCGCGCCGGCCAGAAGAGCGGGTTCAGCGTGACACCGCCATAGATCCAGCAGGTCGTGTCGCGTGTGTAGAGGGTGTTCGGCAGCGGGGGGAGCAGGTACTCGTTCACCCCCGCCGCGTCGCGGACCAGGCCGATGGTGTCCCCGCCGTAGGTCTCCGGGAACTCATACGTGGAGAGCCCGCCGATCAGCGTCTCCGCGAGCTCACGGTCGTCGAGCTGGTCGAGGTAGGCACGGACCTCCTCGACGAGGTCGAGACCGACCTTGTCCGGCACGACCTGCTGGTCGAGGATCCACGCGCGCGCTTCGGGGAGAGCCACAGTCTCCGCGAGGAGCGAGTGCATCTCCACGACGTCCACCCCGCGGTCGCGCAGCTTCGCCATGAAGTCGAAGTGGTCACGTTTGGCGTTGTCGACCCACATGACGTCGTCGAACAGCAGGTCGTCGCAGTTCGTCGGCGTCAGCCGCTGGTGGGCACGCCCCGGTGCGCACACCATCACCTTGCGAAGCTGGCCGACCTCCGAATGAACGCCGAACTCCTGGTCCATCGATCCACCTTCTCAGATCGAGATGATTCCCGCAGCGAGAGCGATGACGCCCACCAGGCCACCCGTGACCAGGACGACGCACAGCACGAGCTCCCGCGGCGTGAACAGCTTTCGTCGGTTCTCCCGGCGGGCCATGACGTAGAGGATCGTGCCCGGCGCGTAGATCACACACGATAGGAGCAGGAACTTCGCCCCCGCCGTATAGACGAGGAACAGCGTGTAAACGCTGGCCAACGTGCCGATGAACAGATGGCGACGTCGTGTCTGCGGGTCGGCCTCGTAGGTGTCACGACGCACGGCGATCTGCAACGCGTACGCAGCGGCGAGGAAGTACGGGATCAGCGACAGGCTGGTGCACAGGTCCAGCATGAAGTTGAGCGCGTCCTCCGACGCGAGCGTGACGACGAGGAAGATCTGGACGAGCAACGAGGTGAGGATCAGGGCCGCGATCGGGCTCCCGGCGGGGTTCAGGCGCCTGAGGAACCGCGGCATGTCGTCGTTGGTCGCGGGGATGTACATGACCTCCGCTGCCATCAGGGTCCAGGCGAGATAGGCGCCGAGCACGGAGATGACGACCCCGAAGCTGATGAATGTCGACCCCCACGGGACGAGCGACTCCAGCACGGTCCCCATGGACGGCTGCCGAGCGTCGGCGAGCTCGCTGCTCGGCAGGACGCCGTAGGAGAGGAGGGTGACCAGCGCGAAGATGCTCAGGACGCTCAGGAAGCCGAGAACCGTTGCTCTGCCTACGTCCTCGCGGCGGCGCGCGTACCTGGAGTAGACCGAGGCGCCCTCGATCCCGAGGAAGACGAACGTGGTCACGAGCATCGTCGAGCGCACCTGGGTGAACAGGGTCGAGAGCGACGCCGGCTCTCCTCCCCACCAGTTCAGTTTGAACTGGTGCGAGCTGAAGGACAGCGCGACGACGAGGATGAAGACGAGGATCGGGACCAGCTTGGCCACCGTGACGATGCGGTTGATCCCCGCTGCTTCCTTGACGCCACGCGCGATCAGGACGTGGAACACCCACACGCCGATGGACGACAGCGCTACCGCGAGCAGCGTGTCGCCCTTGCCCAGGCTCGGAAAGGCGCGACCGATCGTGGTCATGATGAAGACCCAGTAGAAGCAGTTGCCGACGCAGGCGCTCGCCCAGTACCCGAACGCGGAGTTGAACCCGACGTAGTCCCCGAAGCCGGCCTTTGCATAGGCGAAGACACCGGAATCCAGATGTGGCTTGCGGATCGCGAGGTTCTGGAACACCAGGGCCAGCATCAGCATCCCGACACCGGCGACGATCCAGGCGACGATCGCACCCAGGACGCCAGTTGCGGCCCCGAAACGTGCGGGGAGCGAGAAGACGCCCGCACCGACCATGGAACCGACGACCATCGCGGTGAGCGTGGGCAGGCTCATACGTGCCAACGAGGTTGGCTGTGTCGCTTCTTCTACCTCGGTCACAGTTCGCCTCCGGTGGCGTGGGGAGGACGTCGTTCGGCGACCCGCAGCGTTCAGGGGATGTCGTACGTGGCCGTGCCACCGAGGCTAACGCGAGACAGATCGGGTCGCAGACTTGGCCAGAGCAGGTGATGACGTCAACGCCTGGCACCACAACCGGACGCCGAATCCGCTGAACGAGCGCCTACTTGGGCGGCAGCGAGGCAGCGTAATCCGTCGAGCGGTCGACCCACTCGCCGAGCCGGTCATCGGTCGTCACGTCGGCGGCCGCCACCCGCAGCCAGCCCTGCATCGGCCGACCCCGCATCACCGCGACCTCTGCTCCCGTCGAGTCGAGGATGGTGTCCGTCTCAGCGGGGTCGACGCAGACCAGCAGCCCACCCTGCGAGCTGGCCGCGATCGCCATGTTCCCGTCGAGAAGGAACGCGATCCCACCGAACATCCTCTTCTCGCTGACCCCTGCTCGACCGGTCACGAGGTCGCGGATCCGGTCCGCCAGCTCCACGTCGTACGCCATGAATCGGGACGCTACTCGCGACCTCGGACATGACGGGCTGCTCCGTGTCCGGCGAGGGGTGGACGACGCGGGCCAGCGCGAGGAGCCTCGTCCGAGACGTCCCCATGCGGGCGAGTCGAGGAGAGATCGATGGCTTCCAGCAAACGCCAGATCGTGGAGACGCAAGCCTGGGCAGGCTACCTCGCGGCGACCCATGTCCCAGCCGCGGTGCGGGTCGGCAACCGGCTGCTGGTGACCGGGCACACGGGCGAGGACGCGGACGAGGTGTACCCGCCCGACGCCGCCACCCAGATCCGCAACACCTTCGCCAACGTCGCCGAGACCCTCGCGGCAGCCGGCTCGTCATGGGTCGACGTCGTCTCCGTGACCTCCTATCACGTCGGCCTGGCCGCGCAGGAGGAGCAGCTGCTCGCCGCCGCGTCCGAGTTCCTCACCCCGCCCTACCCGGCCTGGACCGCCGTGGGCGTCGCTGAGCTCTGGCAGGGCGCCCTCGTCGAGATCGCCTGCGAAGCCGTGCTGCCCGACGCGCCGCTGACGGCGCCGTGAGAGCCGGCTGGGTCAGGGGGGTTCGCCGTAGTTGGTGATGCGGTGGTCCTCGGGTGGGGTGGTGTGGGTGCCGCTGGGGGTGGTCCAGGTGATGGACCCGTCGGTCTGGCGCTCAGCGGAGAAGCCGTAGAGCGTCTTGAGCCGGTGGTGGTGGACGCAGGCCGGGTTGGCGTTGCTGACAGCGGTGTCGCCGCCTTCGCTCCACGGGATCGCGTGGTCGAACTGCATGGCCGCCCGGCCGCAGCCGGGCGCGCTACATCGTTGGCCGAGGCCGACGAGGTGGTCGCGCATCTTCGGCGTCGGTCGGTAGCGTCGCCGGCCGAGGTCGAGCAGGTGGCCGGTGGCGTCTTCGTGGACCAGCCGCCGCCAGGAGCTCGAGCGGGCGAGATCGCGGGCCAGTTCGATCGGCAGCGGCCCGTAGCCGGGCAGGTCGGCGTGCCCCTCGCGAAGGCCGAGCAGGGTGGTGAGGTCGACGTGTACGACGACCTCGCGGGTGGCGTCCCGTCCGGCGCGAAGCCCCTCCGGGGTCCAGGGCTCGGACAGCGGCAGACGCACGTACTCGTGCTCGTCCTCGGGCTCCTCCTCGGGCTCGTCCTCGTCCCGACCCTCGTCTTCTGGCTCCTCAGCGGAGAAGCCGGCCGCGCCGGGCGCGTCCTCGACGGTCTCGCCGTCCGCGACGGGTGCCTCCTCGACGGGTCCCGCTGGCTGCGGCTCGTCAGCGGAGAAGCCATACGCGCTGGGGGCGTCGGCGATGGGTTCGGTGGGTTCGGCGGGCTCGTCGGTGGGGCTGCCGGCTTCGATATGCTCGAGGAGGGCGGTCAGCTGCGGGGTCTGGGCGATCTCGATCCCGCTCAGGCGCGCCCAGCGGCGCAGCACCAGGAGCTTGAGCAGCCGCAACGGTATCGGGGGCTTGCCCTGCGCGGCGCGCTGCGCGGCCCAGGCCTTGGCCTCGGCGTGGATGGCGTTGTCCAGCTCGCGGATGGTGACGACATCGGACTCGATCCACAGGCCCGCGGTGCCGTCGTCACGCTCGTGGCGGCGTACCCCGAAGTCCTTGGTCCCCCGCAGGAACGCCTCGGACAGCTGCTCGGGGTCGAGGGAGGCGACGACGCGGCGTACGGAGCGGCGGAACGCGGAGACGCTCTGGGACTGCGCGCGGGGGAACACCCGCCGCTCCACGACGGCGCACTGCTCGTCGGAGAGCCCGGCCGTCAGCTCGCGCAGCGCGTACAGGTGGCCCATGGTGATCGCGCCGCGGCCCAGCGCGTCGCGGGCCTTCGGGTAACGGGTGGTCAGGTCGCTGGCCAGCTTGCGCCGCTCGCCGACACCGAACTCCGAGGCGTTGAGCGCAATGGCCAGGTCGGCGTCGCTCACCTCGGTGAAGTCGCCGTCCATCGGCGCCAGCGGGTACAAAGTGAGGAGGTCCTCCGGCACCGGGGCGCTCACCTTCGCGACCGCCTCCAGGGCGAGGGCGTGGCAGGCGGTGGCGCAGCGCTGCATCGCCTCGGCGTACTTGATCCGCACCCCGACCGGGTACAGCGTCGGGTCGAACCGGGCCAGGACCGCCATCGCGGCCGGCCCCGGCGGCAGCGCGCCGTCCATCACCTCCCACGCGGTCAGCCGCTGTCCCTCGACCGTGTCGTCGACGGCGTCGTACGGGCGCAGCACCTCGATCCGGAAGCCGAGGGCCGAGGTGACAGGAGGCATGCAACAAATGTACGAGAGGTCACCGACAACGCCCACCCCCGCAGACCAGATTGGGGATAACGGCGGCACTCGAGGAGTGCCGCGTCGTGAGCCCGGTCGTTACTGGACCGGCTCGAAGGTCGCCGTGAAGTGCCGTAGCGCCGGCGGCTCGTCGACGATGCGGTAGCCGGTGAGCTCGCCCGCCCGGCCGGCGACGTGCTCGCAGACCTCGATCACGTAGTCGATGTGGCTCTGGGTGTACGTGCGCCGCGGGATGGCCAGCCGCACGAGGTCCATGGCGGCCGGCTCCTCGCTGCCGTCAGGGCGTCGACCGAACATCACGGTGCCGATCTCGCAGCTGCGGACACCGCCGGCCTCGTAGAGCGCCACCGCGAGGGCCTGGCCCGGGTAGCGCAGCGGCGGGATGTGCGGGAGCAGCGCCCGGGCATCGAGATAGACCGCGTGCCCGCCGACGGGGGTGAGCACGGGCACGCCGGCCCGCTGCAACGCGTCCCCGAGGTAGGCCGTCGAGCGGATCCGGTAGCGCAGGTAGTCGTGGTCGACGACCTCGCGCAGCCCCTGCGCAAGTGCCTCGAGGTCCCGTCCGGCGAGGCCGCCGTACGTCGGGAACCCCTCGGTGAGGATGAGCAGGTTGCGGCACTCCTGTGCGAGTGCGTCGTCGTCCATCGCGAGCCAGCCACCGATGTTGCCCATCGGGTCCTTCTTCGCGCTCATCGTCATGCCGTCCGCGAGGGAGGCCATCTCGCGGACGATGTCGCGGACGTCGCGCTCGTGCTGGCCCGGCTCGCGCTCGCGGATGAACCACGCGTTCTCGGCGAACCGGCACGCGTCGAGGAACAGCTTCTTGCCGTGTGCGTCGCACACCTCGCGCACGGCGTGGAGGTTGGCCAACGAGACCGGCTGCCCGCCGCCGCTGTTGTTGGTGACGGTGACGAACACGACCGGTACGTCGTCCCCGCGCCGGTCGAGCAGCGCGTCGAGGGCCTCGACGTCCATGTTCCCCTTGAACGGGTGGTCGGAGTGCGGGTCGCGCCCCTCGGCGATGACCAGGTCGACCGCTTCCGCGCCGGTGTACTCGACGTTGGCCCGCGTCGTGTCGAAGTGCGTGTTGTTCGGCACGACCCTCCCGGGACCGGCCAGCACGCTGAACAGGATCCGCTCGGCGGCGCGGCCCTGGTGGGTCGGGATGACGTGCTCGAAGGGGAAGAGCTCACGCACCGCGTCGCGGAAGATGTCGTAGGAGGGCGAGCCGGCGTAGGACTCGTCGCCGTGCTGGATCGCGGCCCACTGGTCCCTGCTCATCGCGCCGGTGCCGGAGTCGGTGAGCAGGTCGACGAGCACGTCCTGGGCCCGCACCCGGAACAGGTTGTAGCCGGCCTCGACGACGGCGGCGTGCCGCTGGTCCGGTGTGGTCATCCGCAATGGCTCCACGGAGTGGATCCGGAACGGCTCGATGATGGTGTGGAAGGCGGGCGAGCTCATCCCCCGATGCTGCCCGGCCACGGGCGCCGGCGGGGCTGATCGGCCGACTCGGCGGTGCTGACTGGCCCGGGAACATTCGCTTGAACGTTCAAGTTATGCCTACAGTTGCTCGAGGCGACCCCAGGAGGCGTCCAGGTGTTCAGCGTGATGTTCCCCGAGGTCGAGGCGGGTGCCTTCGAGGCCTTCCTGCGCGAGCGTGGCGAGGAGAGCCGTGCGCAGCGCGCCTGGTCGCCGGCGGACGGGCCGCTCCCGAGCCTCTACCTCAGCCACGGCGCCCCGCCGCTGTTCAACGACGCGCACTGGATGACGCAGCTGTACGACTGGGCGCTCGCCATGCCCAAGCCGACTGGGATCCTGATCGTCAGCGCGCACTGGGAGCACGCGCCGGTGATGCTCTCCTCGCCCGAGGCGGGCACCGCGCTCGTGTACGACTTCGGCGGGTTCGCGCCCGTCTACTACCGGATGACCTACCCGACTCCGGCGGCGCACTGGCTCGCGGAGGCGGTCGCGAAGCTGATGCCGGACACCGAGCCGTTGCACGTGAGCCCGCGGCGCGGCCTCGACCACGGCGCGTGGGTCCCGCTGAAGGTGATGTACCCGCACGCGGACGTACCGGTCCTCCAGCTGTCCATGCCCACGCACGACCCGGCCCGGCTGATGCAGCTCGGGGCCAGGCTGCGTCCCCTGCGCGAGCACGGCGTGCTCGTCGTCGGCTCCGGCTTCATGACCCACGGGCTCCCGTTCGTCACGGCCGACATGTGGGTCAACAACGCCGTCCCCGCCTGGTCGGCGGACTTCGACACGTGGACCGCGGAGGCGCTGGGCGCGGTGGACTGGGACGAGCTGGCGCGCTTCCGGCACGCACCCGGGATGCCGTACGCCCACCCGACGGTGGAGCACTTCACCCCGCTGTTCGTGACCCTCGGCGCCGCGACGCGACCGGCGGTCCCCACGACGCCGATCGACGACTACATGTTCGGCTTCGCCAAGCGGTCCATCGCGCTGGCCTGAGCCGTATCCTCCGCGGATGACCAGCGCGCTCCTCGCCGGGTACGGTGTGGGGCTGCTCGTCGCCCTGCAGGTCGGCCCGATCTTCCTGCTCTGCGCCCGCACGTCGGCGCGCTTCGGCTTCGCCCCCGGTGCGGCGATCGGCGGCGGCGCCGCGACCGTCGACCTGCTCTACGCCGCCCTCGGTGCCCTCGGCGCCTCGGTGCTCCTGCGGGCCTCCGCCCTCCGGCTCGGACTCGGGCTGCTCGGCGCAGGAGTGCTGGCGTACCTGGGGATCCGCACGCTGCACGACGCGTTCCGGGTCCGGATCGGCGGGGAGTCCGACGAGGAGGTGTTCTCCACCGGCCGGGCGTTTCGCACCGCGCTGGCGGCCACCGCGTCGAACCCCCTGACGATCCTCACCTGGGCGGCTGTGTTCTCGGGCGCCGCCGTCGCCCAGGTCGCGGGGAGCACGCCGGCCGCCGTCGCCTTCGTCGTGGGGACCGGTCTCGGCTCCCTGACGACCCACCTCCTGCTGGCCGGCTCGATGGCCGCGATCGGCGCGCGGCTCGACCGTACGGCGCTGCGCGCGATCGACGTCCTCTCCGGCGTCGGCCTGGTCCTGTTCGCGGGAGCGCTCGGCTGGCGCAGCGTCGAGTCGAGCCGCACCTGACACGGGCCGGCGGTCAGCGCAGGCTGACCGTCACGGGACCGGCGTCGAGGTCGACGCGGCTCCCCCAGCGGGCGGAGACGTCCACCGGGCGGTTGGGCACCAGGGTGAGCCCCGATCGCTGACGGTGCAGCAGGCGAGGTCCCTGGCGGACCTCGAGCACCGGGCGCGCCACGAACTCGGTGCTCCACACCACGAAGCGTCCCCGGGGCGGGGGCGGGCCGGTCGGGCCCACGCGGTTCGGCGCCACCCAGCGCAGCGGATGCTCGGCCCTGACGGCCACGTCGGGCTCCGGCACGGCGCCGGAGAGATGGCCCAGCACCTGGGCGGACACCGCCGCTCCCTCCAGCGCGACGACGTCGGCCGTCTCGACACCGCGCAGCAGGTTGCCGACCGCGAAGACCCCGGGACGCGAGGTCCGCAGGGCGGTGTCGACGGACGGCCCGCGGGTGCCCGGGTCGATGGCCAGTGCGCCGCGTCGCGCGAGCTCGTGGTCGGGGATCCAGTCGCCGGTGAACACCACCGTGTCGGCCTCGATGACCTCGAGGCGGCCGTCGGGCCGGCGTACCTCGACCGCCTCCAGCCGGGGGTGGCCGAGCAGGCGGGTGAGCGCCGATCCGGTGAGCAGCGGGAAGCGGTAGCGCGCGGCCGCCGCGACGCGGAAGGCGAGATAGGACTGCTGGCGCGGCAGGTCGGTGACCATGGCCGCCACGCGGACGCCTCCGTGCTGCAGGGTCAGCGCCGCCGAGAAGGAGACGTGCTCGGCGCCGACGACCACGGCACGCGTGCCGACGCGCTGGTGGTGCACGTACACCGCTTGCTGCAGCTGGCCGGTGGTGTACACCCCTGACGGGCGGCTGCCGGGCACGAGCCGGGCCGAGCGCGGGCGTTCGCGGGCACCGGTCGCCAGGACGACCGCGCGAGCGGTGATGAGCTCCAGACCGCCGGGGCTGACCGTCTCCAACGTGAGCGGGCCGGCCCAGCCGGTGGCCGTGACCCCGGTGCGCAGCCACGCGCCGGCCTCGAGCGCGAGATCGGTACGGCGGCGCGCGTACGCCGGACCGGTCATGGCGCGGTGCAGGTCGCGCAGCCCGTAGCCGGTGTGGTGGCTGTGGCGCGGGATTCCGCCGGGTCGCTGCTCGCGATCGAGCACCTCGACGACGCCGGCCCCAGCGCGCGCCAGCTCCATGGCAGCCGACAGCCCCGCGGGGCCTGCCCCGACGACGAGGACGTCCACGGCACGGGCCAAGAGGTCGCTCACCGGCCGCCCTCCGCGCCGCCCCCGGCCATCGCCCGGCGGCGCTCGACGAGCGCCTCGACCTCCGCGCCGCAGAAGAAGCCCTGGCAGCGACCGTTGAGCGCGCGCGTACGGCGGCGCAGTCCGTCGATCGAGCGCGGCGGGATGGGCGAGCCGAGCGCGTCGCGGATCTCACCGAGGCTCACCCGCTCGCAGTGGCACACGATGCGCCCGTAGTCGGGGTCCTCCGCGATGAGGTCCGCGCGCTGGTACGGCCGCGGGGACGCCTCCCCGATGGTGGGCATCCGCGGCGTGACGACGTCGTGGCGCTCCCGGGCGTCGAGGCCCGCCTCCTGGAGCAGCCCGACGACGTGCTCGGCGATCGCCATCGACGCGGTGAGGCCGGTCGAGCGGATCCCACCGACGCAGACGTAGGCCTGATCGGCGTGTCCGCGCAGCTGGTAGTCGCCGTGCTCGGTGGCCGCCCGCAAGCCCGCGTAGACCGCCGTCACCTCCTCGGCGACCAGCGTCGGCAGGATGCGCGCGCCCTTGTCGCGCAGGAGCGCCAGCCCCTGCGCCGTGGAGCCGGTGTCGGTCTTGTCCTCGAGGTCCTCGGCCGTCGGGCCGAGCAGCACGTTGCCGAAGACGGTCGGCGTGACGAGCACGCCCTTGCCGAGCACGCTCGGCACCGGCAGCAGGATGTGGCGGACCAGAGGGCGGGCCAGCTTGTCGTAGACGATGAGCTGTCCCCGGCGCGGGGTGACGCGGAAGTCGTCGTGGCCGAAGACCCGGTCGAGCTCGTCGGAGAACAGCCCCGCGGCGTTCACGACGTAGCGGGCGCTCACCTCCCCTCGGCTGGTCCGCAGCCGGTGCGCGAGACCACGGTGCCCGGGCGAGACGGACTCGACCCGGGTCGCGAGGAGCAGCTCCACCCCTCCGGAGACCGCCTCGGTGGCGAAGGCGAGCGGGGTGGTCCACGGGCACACGATGGCCTCGTCGGGGACCTCGAGGGCGCTAAGCGCACCGGGGCCGAGGTGCGGTTCCCGCCGGTAGAGCTCGTCGGCGTCGACGATGCGGGTCCGGAGGTAGCCGTTCGCCTCGGCCTTGGCCCGCAGCCCCGGCAGGGCGTCGCGCTGCTCGTCGTCCCACGCCACGAGCAACGCACCAAGGCGCTCGACCGCGATGCCCGCGTCGGCGGCGTACGCCGACAGCAGCTCGTGGCCGCGCCGGACCAGGCTCGCCTCGAGCGTCCCCGGCGTCGCGTCGAAACCCGTGTGCAGGATCGCGGTGTTGGCCTTCGAGGTCCCCTCGCCGACGTCGGAGGCGGCATCGACGAGGGCGACCGCGAGGTCTCGGTGCGCGAGCTCGCGCGCGATCGCGCAGCCGACCACGCCGGCGCCCACGACCACGACGTCGTAGGCCGCCCGGGACCCCGCAGCCGGGTTCACGTCGGCTCCCGCGCGGTCAGCCGGCGAACGGCCGCCCGGTAGCTCGCCAGCCGGGCGATGGCCTCGTCGGCGCTGACCGCCGGCTCGTACACCGCGGCCGGCTCCCAGCGAGGCACGGCATCGGCAAGGCGCAGCCTCGGGTCCAGGCCCAGCCGCGCGGCGGTCGCGACCCCGAGCGCGGTGGCGTCCGGGGAGGCGTACACCTCGACCGGCATCTGCAGGAGGTCGGCCTGGGTCTGCATGAGCAGCCTGCTGCGCGTCAGCCCCCCGTCGACCCGCAGCATCGACAGGGGACAGCCCAGGTCCTCGGCCATGGCGTTGCTGAGCTCGACCACCTGCGCCGCGATGCCGTCGCAGAGCGCGCGCACGACGTGGCCCCGCGTCGTCTCCAGACCCAGCCCGCCGAGGGCCGCCCGTACGTCGCCGCGCCAGGACGGTGCCGCCAGCCCGGCGAAGGCGGGCACGAACGTGACCCCTCCCGTGTCGTGGACACCGAGCCCGAGACCGTCGATGTCCTCCGGCCCCGAGAGCAGCCCGACGTCGGTGAGCCAGCGGACAGCAGAGGCCACCGTGTAGACCTGGCCGTCGAAGCAGTACGTCGGATCGCCGGCGAGGCGCCACGCCACGCACGCCACGAGGCCGTGCCTCGACCGCCGAGCCGGGGCTCCCGCGTTCGCCAGGACGAAGGCCCCGGTGCCGTACGTGCACTTCGCGCTCGCCGCGTCGAGACACCCCTGCGCGAGCAGTGCGGCCTGCTGGTCGACCAGCAGACCGCTCACCGGTACCGGCGGGCCGAAGGCCGTGGTCGTCCCGACGGCGCCGGCGCAGTCGACGACCCTCGGCAGCCGTTCCCCGGCGAGCCCGAACGCGGAGACCGCGTCCATCGACCACTCGCAGGTGTCGAGGTCGAGCAGCATCGTCCGCGAGGCCGTCGAGGCGTCGGTGACGAGCTCGCCGGTGAGCCGGTGGACGAGCCAGCTGTCGCTGGTCGTGACCATGCCCTCGCCGGTGAGATGGCGGCGCAGCCAGGCCATCTTCGGCGCGGCGAAGTACGCGTCGAGAGGCAGTCCGGTCGTCTCGGCGAGCGTCTCGGCGTGCTCGCCCATCTCGGCGCAGATCTCAGCGGCGCGACGGTCCTGCCAGACGATCGCGTCGGTGTACGGCTCCCCGGTCGCGGGGTCCCACGCGAGCACGGTCTCGCCCTGGTTGGCCAGGCCGACGGCCGCGACCGGCTCCCCCGCGGCTGCGAGCGCCTGATGCCCGGCATCCAGCACGGAGGCCAGCAGCTCGCTCGGGTCCTGCTCGACGGCCCCGCCGGCGCCGTAGCGGGGGCGGACCGCGGTGGCCCCGACGCCGATGACGCCACGGTCGGGACAGACGACCAGGGCCTTGGTACCCGAGGTGCCCTGGTCGATCGCCAGCACGTTGCCCGTCATGGTCACCGACACCCTATGAGGCGAGCACCGGTGCGGCGCGAGAGACGGCGCCGGCTACGACCGCTGCTGGACCACCTCGACGAGGTTGTCGGCCGGGTCGAGAACCCATGCCGTGCGCAAGCGCCCGGCCTGGAAGTCCTCCGGCGCCCTAAGCGGCCGGCCACCGGCACGAAGCATCAGCTGGTAGGCCGCGTCCGCGTCGTCGCACCAGAGGCAGACCTCCATCGCGTTGCCCTCGCTGGAGACGTCGAGGCCGTGCACGTCATGGGCAGCGGCGACCGACGCGATCCCCAGCGTGAGGCCGAGGCTGCGGACCTCGACATGTTCCGGGACGCCCTCGCGAGGCGTCCGGTAGGTCTCCTCGAAACCGATCCCCCTGTAGAACGAGACGCACGGCTCGACGTCGTCGACGAACATGTTGATCTGGAACCCGGAGAACATGAAACGACCCTAGGGCCTGCACGCCGAGGCGGCGTCGGATGAGGAACCCGATATCGTCCCGAAGACCCGAGTCCGACTATTGGAGCCCGGCATGGTGGCGACGAACAGGCTCGCCCGAGCGCGGTGACCGACGCCGACCGCGGTCCGGTCACGCCGTCCCTGCTGACCGTCCTGCGCGAGTGGGGCCGGATCGGCTGCATCGGCTTCGGGGGGCCGCCCACGCACATCAAGCTCCTCCGCGCGCTGTGCGTGGAGCAGCGGCGGTGGATCGACGCGACGGAGTTCGAGGACGCGATCGCGACGTGCAACCTGCTCCCGGGACCGGCGTCGACCCAGCTGTCCATCTACTGCGCGTGGCGCCTGCGTGGTCGGGCCGGTGCCCTCGTGGGCGGAACCGCGTTCATCCTGCCCGGCCTCGTCGTCATCCTCGCCCTGGCGGCGTTGTTCCTCGAGGGTGCGCCACCGACGTGGGTCCTCGCCGCCGGGGCGGGCGCCGGCTCGGCGGTGGCCGCGGTCGCCGTCCATGCCGGGGTCGGCCTCGTCCCAGCGAGCTGGGCGAGGAGCGCGGCGCGCGTGCGTTGGGCGGCGTACGTCCTCGCCGGTGCCGTCGCCGCCGCGACGCTGGGCCCGCGGCTGGTGCTCGTGCTGCTCGCGTGCGGGGGAGTGGAGCTCCTCCTCCGGCGTGGCCTGCCCCGTGGCCCGGCGCGACCGGGCCTCTCCCCGCTCCCCCTCCTCGGCGTGGGCACCCTGAGCGCCGGTGTGCTCCTGAGCGTGGCGTGGGTGGCCATCAAGGTCGGCGCGCTGTCCTACGGCGGCGGCTTCGTCATCATCCCGCTCATGCAGGGCGACGCCGTCGGCCACTACCACTGGATGACCGGCGCCCAGTTCCTCAACGCCGTGGCTCTCGGCCAGATCACCCCGGGCCCGGTCGTGCAGACGGTGGCTGTCGTCGGCTACGCGGCAGCCGGGCTCGTCGGAGGGGTGCTCGCCTCGGTGGTGGCCTTTACCCCCTCCTTCCTGTTCGTCCTCCTGGGCGCGACCCGCTTCGACCGCATCCGGGCCGACCAACGGGCGCGGGCCTTCCTCGACGGTGCCGGCCCGGCCGCGATCGGGGCGATCTTCGGCTCGGCCATCCCGCTCACGCGCGCGTTGACGGAGCCGTGGCAGTTCGCCCTGCTGGCACTGGCCGCGATCGTCCTGCTCGCCCTGCGTCGAGGCGTCGTCGCGACCCTGCTCGCCGCCGCGCTCGTCGGGATGGTGGCTGTCGCCGCCGGAGCACCGCTGCCGGGGTGATCGGCGTCACGCGGTCGTGTCGAGGGCGACGGCTGAGGCGACGCGGCGACGGTCGTCGAGGGCGGCCAGCCACCCGGAGGCGCCGATCCGCTCGTAGACCGACCGGGCCTGGGCGAACCTCGCGGCCGCCTCCTCATGACGACCCTGGCCGGCGAGCCAGGCGGCGTGGTCCTCGACGGCACGCGCGCCGAGGCCGACGATCCCGAGGGACATCAGCTGGTCGGCGCCCTCACGCAGGTCGGCATCGACGCGAGCCGGGTCGTCGCCACGGGCAGCGCCGATCAGGCCGGAGAGCCGGCGGTGGTGCGCCAGCACCGCGGAGGACAAGATCCCCGGCGGCGCATCGGTGACGGGCTCGAGCAGCTCCTCCGCCAGGTCGGGGTCGTCGACAGCGAGAGCGGACTCGACGAGCGACGGCCAGACGTGGACGAAGTCGTCCTCGAGGCCGCTCGCGGCGAGCAGGTGACGCAGGCTCTCGCGCAGCAGCTCCGGAACTCCCGACGTCTCTTCCCTGCGGACCAGCTCGTTGGCGCGCTCGGAACCCACCCAGGCCATGACGTTCTCCTGGTCGGCATCCTCGGACCCGACCGCCGGCCAGCCCCGGCTCTCCCCGCGCGCCTCGTCCAGCCACCTCCCGAGAGCCGACACGATGGGCAGGACCGACGAGTCGGTCACGTCCGCCGCCTCCTCGTCCATGGACGTCGCGGCCTCGCCGAGCCGACCGCTCAGCCACAGCAGCAGGCAGCGGTTGATGAAGGCGCCGTCGATCGCATCGCGCACACCGGAGCGGTGTGCCTCCAGCAACGCCTGGTCGGCCCAGCCGCGCGCTACCGCGAGGTCACGCCCGGCGTCGAGGATGAGCAAGTTGTTCAGGGCGTTGGACAGTGCCTCCGGGAAACCGTGCTCGCGGGCGATCTCGGCGGCGTTGCGATAGGCCAGCCCAGCGGAGACCGGCGCCCCCATGACGAGGTACCGGTTGCCGACGTGCAGATGTGCCCGTGACAGCGAGGAGAAGTCGCCGAGGCGCTCGGACAGCTGGAGCCGCAGGTCGAGGAGCGGGGCCACTCGATCGTCGCCCAGGGAGTCGTAGGCGAGCGAGAGCGCCGACGCCAGGCGCAGGCGCGCAGAGTCGGTCTCGGGGCCGGGCGGCAGCGCCTCGTGCACGGGGGCGGCGACGCGGACGGCGCCGGCGTTGTCGCCCGCCCTCGCCATCGCCTGGGCCTGGATGCCAGTCGCCATGGCCGCCGAGACGGAGTCGCCACGCCCGAGGTGTTCGTGACGCGCCAACTCGGCATGGCTGATCGCTACCGCCCAGGCCCCGGCCTCGTACGCCACCTCGGCAGCGGCCTGGTGCAGGCGGCCGATGTCTGCAGCGTCCCGGTTGCGTGCGATGGCCGTCTCGAGCAGGCGCAGCGACTCGCCCGGCGAGCCCAGCCGTCGCGCGCGGTCCGCGGCGCGCTCCAGCCACACACAGGCGCGGGCGATGAGCTCGTCGACGTCGTCGGTGGCCGCCGAGGAGTCGACGGCGTCCAGCAGGTGCTGGGCGACGATCGCCGCCAGCTCGTCCGCCGACTCCTGCTGCGACTCGAGGAAGTCCGCGGCGGCGAGGTGCCGCTGTTTTCGCTGCCGCTTGCCCAGCGTCGAGTAGGCGACCTGGCGGACCACGCCCTGGACGAACCGGTACGAGCCGCGCTCGGCGGAGAAGCGATCGGTCTCGAGACTGAAGATCTCCTTGCGTTGCAAGGAGGCGAGCACCGGCTCCAGGTCGACAGAGGGGTCGCCGAGCGCTCGCAACCCGCGGTCGGTGAAGGCCAGGCCGAGGACCGAGGCGTCACTGACCACCTGGCGTTCGACCGGGGTGAGAGTGTCGAGACGCGCGGCGACGAGCGCCTGCAGCGAGGCGGGGGCGCTGCCCTCGGCGGTGGCGACGGTCAGCCGGTCGGTGGCTACGTAGCGCCCGCCCGACGGGACGACGAGGTCGTGGTCGATGAGCGAACGCACCGTCTCCACCGCGAACAGCGGGATCCCCTCCGAGCGGCGGGCAAGCTCGTCGCGCACGGGGGACGGCAGCTCGCCGACGAGTCCGTCGAGCAGCTCCGCCATCACCGGCTCGTCCAGGACGTCCAGGCGGACCACCGAGGTCCGCCGACCGCCGAGGTCCGGCCGACGGGCCAGCAGCTCGGGACGTGCCAGCGCGAGGATGAACAGCGCGTGCCGCGCCGTGGAGAGCAGGTAGTCGACGAAGTCGAGAAGTGCGTCATCGGCGTACTGCGCGTCGTCGATGACCCAGATCACGGGGGCGTCGCCGCCGACCGCGGCGAAGAACGCCGCCCACGCCGCGAACAGCTGCTCACGCGGGAAGGCGCTGTCGGTGTCGTCACCGATGAGGGTCGCCAGGCGGGGCCGGATCCAGCTGCGCTCGGCCTCGTCCGCGACGTACTGCGCGAGTCCGGCGTCCAGGGAGTCGAGTGCGCTTCCCGCGTCGTCGGACTCGACGACCTGCAGACGACCCCGAACCGCCTCCGCGAGCGCCCAGAAGGTCGCACCCTCCCCGTAGGACGGGCACCGGCCCCGGTGCCAGCGCACGGTCGCGGCGAGCCCGTCGCAGTACTTGTCGAACTCCCACGCCAGCCGCGACTTGCCGACTCCCGCCTCACCGTCCAGCACCACGAGCCGCGGCCGGCCGGCGTCCGCCGTCGCGTGGAACAGGTCCTTGATCAGGCGGACCTCGGCGGCACGGCCCACCAGGGGCGCCTCGAGCCCGTCCATTCGTCGGGCCCCGCCGACCTCGGCGACGACCTCGCGCGCGTGCCACAGGTGGACCGGCTCGGCCTTCCCCTTGAGCTGGTGTTCGCCGGCGTCGCGATAGGCCACCGAGCTCGCCGTGAGCGCGTGGGTGGTGTCGTCGACCCAGACCTGCCCGGGCTCGGCGCTCGCCTGGATCCTCGCCGCCGTGTTCACCGCGTCGCCGGCGACCATGCCCTCGGCGGTGGCGCCGACGGTCACCGCTACCTCGCCGGTCAGCACGCCCACGCGCATCGCGAGGGTGGGGACACCCTGCTCGGCGCCCAGGGCCGACACCGCCTGCAGCAGCTCGAGTCCCGCCCGGACCGCGCGCTCCGCGTCGTCCTCCCTGGCGACCGGGACCCCCCAGACGGCCATCACGGCGTCGCCGATGAACTTCTCGACGGTGCCGCCGTAGCGGCCGATGACGGTGCGGCACCGGTCGAAGTACTGCGACAAGAGGTCGCGGACCTCCTCGGCGTCCCGGGTCTCGCTCAGCGGGGTGAAGCCCACCAGGTCGGCGAACAGCACCGAGGCCACCCGTCGTTCAGGGAACGCCCCGGACTGCTCCCGCTGGGCCGGACGGCCGTTGTCCAGAGCCGTCCCGCACTCCGAGCAGAACCTGCCGCTCGGCGCCGGAGCGCCGCAGCCCGGGCACGCCCGCTGCGCGAGCGCGGTGCCGCACTCGGGGCAGAACTTCGCACCGGGGACGACCTCGGCGCGACAGGTCGGGCAGGCGCTCACGTACACCCCCACCCTGCGGTAGACCGATGCCGAGACGATACCGAGCGGGTCGGCGCCGAGTCCGCTGTTCAGCGATTCGCCCCGGTCGTGCCGTCGGGCTCGAGGGCGAGGCAGCGACGAATGACCCGTCGGAGGTCCTCGGTCGGGTCGGCCGGCGCTTCGACGCTGCGCCACGCCACATGCTGGTCCGGGCGCACCAGCACGCACCCGGACTCGGCAGTCTCCGAGAGCTCCGCCCAGGCGCCGTACAGGTCGACGACCTCGCAGCCGGGGCCGATCCGGACTGCCGACAGCGGTACGCCGAGCTCGGCTCCGACCTTCGCGGCGGCACCCAGCCAGGCGGCACCGCGGTTTCGGGCCAGCAGCGTGAACCGCTCCGGCTCGGCGAGGTCGAGGGTGGAGCGCGTACGACCGTCGACGCCGACCCAGCAGTGCGGGACGCGAGATCCCGGCCGGCTGCTCGCCTGGTAGTACAGCTCCGGGTCGCGCTCGTCGTGGAGCGGCGCCGCCCCGTCGTCGATGACCGCGGCGGAGGCGTACACCTGGTTCATCTCCACGCCGTGCGCGTGGTAGCTGTACACCTTGGACCGCTTGGCTCGTTCGAACGCCGCGCGGCGCTGCTCGCCGGCGTCGGTGTCGGCGAAGAGCTCGGCGAACTGAGCCTCGCGGACCTCCGGTGCCGCGGAGGGATCGATGCCCAGCGCCTGGACCACCTCCGGGTTCTGCCGCCAGCTCGCGATGGCCCGATCCACCACCTGCCGCCCGACCGGCTGCCGCTCGTCGCTGTAGGTCTCGAGCAGCCGCTCCCCCGCTCCCCAGCGCAGCACCGCGGCGAGCTTCCAGGCCAGGTTGAACGCGTCCTGGATGCAGGTGTTCCCGCCCAGCCCGTTCATCGGCGGGTGCCGGTGGACGGCGTCCCCGGCGCAGAGGACCCGACCCGCCTGGTAGCGCTCGGCGATGACGTGGTTGATGCGCCACGGGAACACGCCGGTGACCCGGACGTCGATCGTGTCGTCCTGGATGATGTCGCGGACGTGCTGCTCGACCTGGGCAGTGCTGAGGTCGGCCACCGATGCCCCGAGGTGGACGAACCCGATGACCCAGTCGTCCCACGGACGAACCATGCGCAGCATGGCGTTGCCGAGGTTCTCGGGCCGGTCGGGCTGGAGGATCCAGTACAGCGACCCCGGCCGGTGCGCGACGTGGCGCGAGAGGTCGGCGCTGAACCGGACGTTGAGCGCGGGCGCGAGTCCCTGGGTCCCGACGAGGGGCAGCCCGACCGCGTCGGCGACCCGGCTCTGACCGCCGTCCGCGCCCACGACATAGCGAGACCTCACCTGCAGTTGCTCGCCGCTGACCAGGTCCTCGAGGACCGTGGTGACGCCGTCCTCGTCCTGCTCCAGGGTCAGGAACCTGGTGTCGAAGCGAACCGTCGCCCCGAGCCGTTGCGCCTCGCCGACCAGGATGGGTTCGAAACGGTGCTGCGGCAAGTCGCACCCACGGCCGGGGCTGGCGGCCGCGTACTCACCCAGCCGGGCCGGGTCGTTGCCCCACGTCCACATGCGTCCGAACTCGCGTCCGGCGACCGCGGTCATCATCACGTGGTTGGCCATCAGCTCACCCGGCGCAGCCTGTTGGTAGCACGCCTCCTCGAGGCCGACGGCCCGCATCACCTCCATGGTCCGCTGATTGATGATGTGCGCCCTCGGCGAGTCGGCGACCCAGTGGGTCTGGCTGATCGCGAGGGTGTCGACGCCGTGCCGCGCGAGCAGCAGAGCAGTGCTGGCCCCGGTGAGCCCGGCCCCGACGACCAGCACCTCGGTGTCGACGCCTAGGGCCATGGGGGCTCTCCTCCTGGTGCACCGGCGCCGGCCGAGCGGGCGCGCCTCGTGCCATCACCCTGTCGCGGTCACCTCCGAAGGGAAGGAGGCCGCCGGGAAAGCAAAGGTTGCAGATTCCGTGATCCCGACTCCGGCGCAGACCACGGTTGGATCGACGTTGCATCGGGCGCGTGACGGCATCGGGAACGTGGGGGCAGTTCGCCCAGATGCTCCTGGCGCAGGAGTACACCTCGTGGACGCGGGAGAGCGTGGCGCACGCGTGGAGGCCCGTGGGCGTCTCCTCGGGGCGAGCACTGAGCACCCCTCTCCAGGAGACGACCTACCTCTGCGTGATCGCTCGCGACCACTCCTCGGTGGGCACGCAGGTCCACGTCACGTGGGGCAGTCCCGGCACGGCTCAACGCGAGATTCGCGCTCTCGTCGTGGCGCTCCCCTTCAAGCGGGACCAACGAAGGACGGACGTGTCTCTCCGGCACCACGAAGAGCCCGGCCCAGTCGGCTCGATCAGGCGAACGCCGCCTCTCGCCACATCGTCGTCACGACGGGGCCTTCGGAGAACGGCTCGAAGCGGTCGCGCACCGTGAAGCCGTATCGCTCGTAGAGGGAGACGTTCGCCGGGTTGCTGGCCTCCAGGAAGCACGGCGTGCCGATCTGGTCCACCGCCGCGAGGTTGTCGTCGAGCAGGCTCAGCCCGCGGCCACGGCCCCGGTGCGCGGGGTCGGTTCCGAGCAGCGAGAGGTAGTGGTGGGGCTCGTCGCGCGGATGGTGCTCGTCGAAGAGCTCGAACGCGCGCAGCACTCGATCCGCACCCGTTCCAAGTCGCTCGCGGAGCCCGTCCTCGAGCTCCTCCTCCTGCGCCGGTGCCAGCTCGGTTCCCCCGGGTGGGATCCAGACGGAGACGGCGACCTCGTCGTCCGTGAGCCACACGAAGGGGTAGCGAAGCGCCCCGCTGACGAACAGTCCCCAGAGCCAGCGGTGCTGTACGCGCCTGGCCGACTCATCCGGGAACGCGGACGCCCAGGTGGGGTCGTCGTGGAAGGCCTCGACCAGGATCTCCACCGCTCGTGCGGTCTGCTGCGTTCCTTGGACGACATGCGGCGGGTGGCTCTGGCTCACGCGACACCTCCGCAGGACGGGTATCGAAGCATTGTGCCGCTTGCAGCACGTCGTCACCGCTGAGATTCGTCGATTCCTGTTGATACGACTGGAGAAGACTGTCGGAGGGCGGGTCTAACGTCGTGGGCATGAGAACACTCGCGGCAGCCGCGAGCATGCCGGGTCCCGCCGCGGTGTCGGCCGCGTCGGAGGCGATCGGTCAGTTGCAGAGCGCCTCGTGGTGGACGGCATCGACGAGCGAGCTCCTCGAGAGTGCCCTCGCGCTCGAGGAGGTGAACCGCCTCGTGCAGGCCGCGCGTCTGGAGCTGCTCGCCGAAGTCGAGACCCGCGGCGCGGCGATCGAGGCCGGCGGCCGGTCCACCGTCGACTGGCTGGTCCGCACCGGAGGTCTCTCGCGTCATGAGGCGCGCCGCGTCACGAGGCTCGCCGGCAAGATCGGGACGCACGCGCCCGCGGTCCGCGACGCGCTACGCGCCGGCGAGATCGACATCCCGCACGCCGAGGTCATCGCGACGGCGATCCAGGAGCTCACGCAGCGCGCCGCACGGATGCGCGCGCCCCTCGACCGGGCCGAGATCGCGAAGGCGGAACAGACGCTGCTCGAACTGGCTCCGTCCTTGGACCCCTCGAGCCTGCGGGCGGCCGCGGCCCACCTGCTCGACCTGGTCGCGCCGATCCCGCCCGAGGAGAAGGACCTGGTCGAGCCGGTCCGGGAGTTCACCTGCTCGAAGCTGCCGGATGGTTCGGGCTCGGTGCACGGCTCCCTGGACGCCGAGGGGATGGCCCTGCTCGAGGCGGCGCTCTCGCCGCTGTCCGCACCGCGCCCCACGGCCGCGGACGGACGCGACGCCCGTACGCCGGCAAGGCGACGCGGCGACGCCCTCGTCGAGCTGGCCCGCCGATCCCTCGCCGACGGCGGACTTCCCGGCGAAGGCGGCTCGCCGGCGACGGTGGTGGTCACCCTCGACCACCAGTCGCTGGTCGGCAACGTGGGCACTGGCACGCTCGACGACGGGACCGAGCTGGCGCCCGGCCTCGCCCGCCGGCTGGCTTGCGACGCCATGGTCATCCCGGCCGTGCTGGGGACGTCCTCGCAGGTCCTGGACATCGGGCGCGCCTCCCGAACCGTGCCGGTCGGGATGCGCCGCGCCCTCCTCGTGCGCGACGGCGGGTGCGCGTTTCCGGGGTGCGGGCTCCCACCTGCGTGGACGGACGCGCACCACATCGTGCCCTGGTCGCAGGGCGGCGAGACCCGGCTCGACAACCTTGTCGCGCTGTGCGGCCACCATCACCGACTCGTCCACCACAGCGACTGGGAGGTCGCCATGGCCCTCGACGGGATGCCGACCTTCCGGCCACCGCCCGGGCTGGCCGACTCGGTCGTCATGCGCGATCCGACCTGGCGCCTCGACGTCGACCGGCGCTTTGGGTCCGACGCGGCGTAGGTGAGGTCGGTCGTCGGCTTGCGGCATGCTGGCCGGGTGAGCGACGACGGGCCGACGTACACCACGGGCCTCCTCACGCCCGAGACCTGGGACGACTTCGCCACGCTCGTGGAGGCGAACAACGGGGTGTGGGGAGGCTGCTGGTGCATGGGCTTCCACCCGGAGGGCGTCGGCAAGGGCCACACTGTGGCGGGGAACCGAGCCGCGAAGCTCGCCCATGTCACTGCGGGCACCGTCCACCAGGTCCTCGTCTACGCGGGCGCGGAGTGCGTCGGGTGGTGCCAGTTCGGCACACCTGTCGAGCTGCCGACCATCAACAACCGGGCAACCTACGCCAAGGGCCTGATGGCTCTGCCCGACTGGCGGATCGGGTGCATCTTCACCGGAAGCCGGCACCGGAGGCGCGGCGTGGCCCGCGCGGCGGTCGCGGGAGCCCTCGCCGCGATCAAGGAGGCAGGCGGCGGCCTCGTCGAGGCCTACCCGGAGCAGGTCGAGGGTCGCGAGCCGCAGCGGGGCGCGTACTTCCACACCGGCCCCGAGGACCTGTTTACCGACTTCGGCTTCACCCGTGACCGCCAGATCGCCAAGTGGCGATGGGTGATGCGCCTGCGCGTCGAGGGGTGAGCGATACACCCGTTGACACATTCCAATATCGGAATATGTTTGTCCCGTGGCCCGCTCCTCCACCACGTCGGACGTGTTCAACGCGGTTGCGGACGCACGTCGCCGCGAGATCCTGGACACGCTGATCACCGGCGAGAAGGCGGTCGGGGCGATCGTTGACGACCTGTCGATGCCCCAGCCCCAGGTGTCCAAGCACCTGAAGGTGCTCAGCGAGGTCGGACTCGTCACCTGCCGGGCGGACGGGCGTCGCCGTCTGTACCGCCTGGAGGCGGCGCGTCTTCGGCCGTTCCAGGACTGGCTGGGCAAGTACGAGAGGGCGTGGAACGACCGAATGGATCGGGTGGACAACTACCTCAGGGAGCTTCAACGACAAGGAGACCGGCATGGCAGTTGATCGGCACGGGTCGGCGGTCATCGAGTTCCCCAACGAGCTCGAGATCGTCCTCACCCGAGAGTTCGATGCCCCCATCCAACTCGTGTTCGACGTCCTGACGAGGCCCGAGCACCTCCGCAAGACCCTTGCGCCCTTCGGCGAGCAGGTGACGGTGTGCTCGGTGGACCTGCGTGTAGGTGGTGACTACCGCTTCGTTTTCGTGACCGACGACGGGACCGAGATGTCCTTCCGCGGCACCTTCCTCGAGGTCGAGCCCCCGAGGCGGACCGTCGAGACGTGGCGGTTCGAGGGATGGCCCGATGTGGAGGCTGTCGAATCGATCGATCTGTCCGAGACCGACGGAGTGACGAAGCTGCGGCACAGCCTGAAGTTCCGCGACAAGGCGGGCCGTGACCACATGACCAAGACGGACGGACTCGAGGCGAACTACGACAACGTGGCAGAGCTGCTGAGGTCGCTGGTCGAAGCCGAGGGAAGCGCCTAGGGCTCAGCCTTCCGGGCGGTGACCAAGACGGCGGCAGTGGTCGAGCGGATGGGCCGGCCGAGGTCGCGCTCCAGGTCGACGATCGAGGCCTCGAAGACGGACTGCTGGTCCGCGGTGAGGTGGTGATAGGGCGACAGCGTGCGCAGGAGCGCGATGAGCTCAGTAGCCGTACGTTCCCAGACGACGGGCACGGCCGCAGCCCGCACATCGTCGAACAGCCGGCCGGCGGCGCGGGCGAGGTCGCGCTGAGCGACCCAGGACCACACCTCGGAGACGTTCGCCCTGCGTTTCTCGATCCCGGCCATCAGCGCGGGCAGCGACCGGAGCGCCGGCCAGGCCGCGGCTGTCCGCGGCGCGGCCCGACGCAGCGCTTCCAGCTGCGCCGCCTGGTCGTCGTCGTCCTCGATGCCGCAGTACTGGAGGAGGGCCAGCGTCCCCCCTGGCGACAGCGCACCGGCGGCACGCGACCAACTGACGTCCGGGTCGATCCAGTGCAAGGCCGACGCCGAGAACATCGCCGGGAACTGACCGCCCAGCTCCGCCTCCTCGAACGGGGCGTTCACGAAGCGGACGCCGGGCGCTTCCCTCGCCGCCAGGGCGAGCAGCCGGCTCCCGGGATCGACCGCGGTGACCTGCAGTCCCCGCGCCACCAGGCTGCGGGTCAGCTGACCCGATCCGCAGCCCACCTCCAGCACCGGGTCGCCCGCCGCGAGGCCGGCACAGGCCAGATCCACCAGATCATCCGGGTATGTCGGCCGGTAGGCGTCGTACTCAGCCGCGATCGAGTCGAACACGCCGCCGAGCTGTCGTCCCGAGCCGTCGACGTCCACGGCCCCACAACGTACGCCCGGCTTCTCGCGCCTAGAGTGCGGACGTGAGCGCGGCGATCGGCATGGCCGGGGTCGTCGCGGCGTTGTCGGTGACGAGCGACCTCACGCGCGGTCACCCGCCGGGCGAGGCCATGCGTGCCTGCCTACTGGCCAGCGAGCTGGCGCGCAGGAGCGGCCTGTCGCAGGCACGACGCAACGACGTCTACTACACGACCCTGCTGCGCTTCGCGGGTTGCCCGGCCACCTCTCACGAGCTGGCCATGACCTTCGCGGGCGACGACGTCGCGGTGCGAGCCGCCGCCGACCTGGCCGACACCACCCGACCCACAGAGGCGCTGCGGCTGCTGGCGGGCCTCGGCACCGGGCTGGACCGCGCACGAATCCTCGGCCGGTCCCCGGTGATGGCCCGCATCGCGGCCGAAGGTGCCCGGGCCGACTGTGAGGTGGGTGCGGAGCTGACCCGACGGATGGGCCTGCCCGATTCCGTGCGAGCCGCGGTGTTGCAGGGATTCGAGCGATATGACGGCCGTGGGGCGCCTGACGGAGCCCAGGGCGAGGACATCGCTGAGGCGGCACGATTCGCCGCTGTCGGCTTCGCCGCGGTGATGTTCGACGCCGTCGGCGGCACAGCAGAGGCCGTCTCCACGGTACGGCGATGGGCTGGACGGGCGTTGGACCCGGCGATAGCCGGGCTCTTCCTCGATGCTCCGGAGGAGCTGCTGCGTCTCTCGGACCCGGACGACGTCTGGGAGGCGGTGGTCGCCGCGGAGCCGGCTCCCCGCCGTGCGTTTCGCGACGAGGCGGCCCTGGAGGAGACCCTGGCCGCGTTCGGCGACGCGGCCGACCTCAAGGCCCCCTGCTTCCATGGGCACTCCCGGGGGGTCGCCCAGCTGGCTCGTGATGCGGCCACCGCGCTCGATGCGGGACTCGCGGCGACGGCGTACCGCGCCGGCCTCGTGCACGACCTCGGACGCGTCGCAGTCCCGACAGGCATCTGGGAGCGCGCCGGCCCACTGCGACCGCCGGAGTGGGAGCTCGTGCGCCTGCACCCCTATCACTCGGGCCGGATCCTCGCCCGCTCCCCCGTGCTCGCGCCGCTCGGCCTCGCAGCCAGCCGGCACCACGAGCGCAGCGATCGCAGCGGCTACCCCGCCGGAGTCCACGCCGCCGAGCTCGATGCCGTGTCCTGCGTGCTCGCCGCCGCCGACGTGCTCCACGCCCTGGGGGAGCCGAGACCGTACCGGGCCGCGCACCCACCGCGTGAGGCCGCACGCGTGCTCGCTGGGCTACCGCTTGACCGCGACGCCGTGCGAGCCGTCCTCGAGGCCGCTGGGGCGCCGCGCACACCGATGCCACGCCTGCCCGCCGCCCTCACCGAGCGCGAGCTCGACGTCCTCCGGCTGCTCGTCGCCGGGCGGACCAAGCGCGCGGCCGCGGCCGAGCTGTTCGTGTCGCCGGCCACGGTGCACACCCACACCGTCAACCTCTATGCCAAGTGCGGGGTCAGCACACGCGCCGGGCTCGCGATGTTCGCGATGGCGCACGGACTCGTCTCCCCCCGGCCGGGCTCCGAGTAGGCCGGATATCGACTGAACAGTCGAGGAGCCGGGTCGGCGCGACTCCCTAGCGTGGCGCCACAGTCTTATCGTCGACCGAGGAGCCACCATGACCGCCACCCCCACCACTGTCGATGCCGCGACCGCCGTCCGGACCGGCTTCGAGGCTTTCGCCCGCGGCGACCTCGAGGCGTTCGCGGCCGTGTTCGCCGAGGACTCGACCTGGAACCACCGAAACGACGACACTCTGGGCGGCGTGCACCGCGGAATCGACGCCATCATCGCCTTCCTCAACGAGTCCGGCCGCCTCACCGCGGGGACATTGAGGGCCGTGCCGGGCACCGTCATGACCGACGGCGGCTCTCACGTCGCCGTCGTCACCCGCGTCAGCGGCACCAGGCCGGACGGCCGCAGCTTCGACGACGAGCAGATCGTGCACTTCGTGGTCACCGATGGGCTCATCCGGTCCGCCGACCAGTACATCGGCGACCCCACGGCGGTCACAGCCTTCTGGGCGTGACGCGCGCGGCTCGCTCGCCAGGTCTCAGCGAGCGATCTCGTCTCGGGGCGAGAGCTCCAGGAGGAGGCGCTCCCGCTCGAGATCCGGTTCTGGCAGCGCCCCGACGTTCTCGTCGAGCCGGACCAGCGCGACCCCCGCCAGGACGAGGATGCCCCCGAGCATCTGGACGGTGCCGATCCGTTGCCCGAGCAGCAGCCACGCGAAGACCGCGGCGAAGAGCACCTCGCTGAGGCCGACGAACGAGGCGAGCTTGACGCCCAGGACACGGGCGGCGCGGATTCCGGTCAGGTACGACACGGCGGCGGCGACGAGCGAGAGACCGAGGACCGGCACGAGCCAGCTCACTCGGTGCTGGACGAGCACCACGTCCGTCGACGACGCGGTGTACGGGACGGCATGGACCAGACCGAGCACGACGAGGGCAAAGCCTCCGGTGACGAGACCTCCCCACGCCAAGGCGAGCGGCGGAAGGTCGTCGTGGACCCGTGCTGACAGCACGAAGAACGTCGCGAGACCGAGCGCGGCGCCGAGTCCCCAGAGCACCCCGACCGGGTCGAGACGATGCTCGCCCCACACGTCGAGCACGAGCGCGAGACCCACGATCACGACCGCGATCCCGCTCGTGGTCAACCGGCGCGGCCGCTGGTGGTGGCGCAGCCATAGCCAGCCGACGATCATCACCGTTCCGAGGTACTCCAGGAGCAGCGCGACGCCGACCGACAGGTGCGTGACCGCGTTGAAGAAGCACCACTGGGCGCCCGCGACCGCCACGAGCCCGTAGGCGAGAACCATGCGGGACTGGGAGACGTACAGGCTCCAGCGGCCCCGCATGACGTGGATGACGGCGGGTGTCAGCGCGGCCGCGGCTACGAGCAGACGGGCCGTGACCGCCGCCGCGGGCGACCAGCCCGTGCGCAGGAGCGGGGTCGCGAGGCTGCCCGACGTGCCGAACGAGGCCGCCGAGACGGCGGCGAGTCCGAGACCCTGCAACGATGACCGGGCCATCACGTCGCGACCTCCCGTCGGGACAATGTAAGGAGTAAAATGCTTTACGGAGATGACACTAGGCGATGCCGTGTTAGGAGTCAACGTGATCTTTGCTCATGACACGGAGCAGGCGCTGCAGAGTGCCGCGGCCCTGATCAACACCGACGACCCGGATGGCGAGCGACTGCCCGACGTCGCCGCGCTGGAGGAGTTCGTCCGGGTCTGGGGCTGGAGCGGTGAGCTCCGGCACGACGAGGCCGAGCTGCTCGCCGTACGGGCGCTGCGCCCGCGACTGCGGCGGATGTGGACGGCGGACCGGGACGAGGTCGTCGAGATCGTGAACGCCATGCTGCGCAAGGCGCATGCCGTCCCCCAGCTGGTCCGACACGACGGATGGGACTACCACCTGCACGCCACGCCGCCGGATGCTCCCCTGGCGACCCGGATGGCCGTCGAGGCGGCGATGGCGATGATCGACGTCGTCCGCGCCGACGAGCTCTCCCGCCTGCGCGTGTGCGACTACCCGACCTGCAGCAGCGTCGTCGTGGATCTGTCGAAGAACCGCTCCAAGCGGTACTGCGACGCGGGCTGCGGCAACCGCGCGGCCGTGGCGGCGTACCGCGCGCGCAAGCAGCATGCCGCCGACACCTCCTGACCAGGCTCTGACATCCTCTCGGTTGGCACCACCACGTTCCGTA
>DATJPE010000034.1 GCA_035506535.1 Actinomycetes bacterium
CCGGACGTGACGCCCTCCCGGAGCACTGACCGGACGCGTTCACGGCGGGGCTGCAGAACGCGGGTCTGGTAGACCTCGAACAGCTCAGGGTGGCTGCGCGCATACGCGACCATGCGCGGCATGATCCGCCCGCTCACCGTCTCCGGGGACCTCGTGCGGATCTGCTCGAGCAGCGCGACGAGCCGGTCGCGCAGCGACCCCGCCGTCGGGACCGGGGGCAGCTCCTCGTTGACCGACGACAGCGCATCGGCGACGAGCACGTCCTTGTTCGCCCACCGGCGGTACACGGTCGTCTTGCCGACGCACGCGCGGGCAGCCACCGCCTCGACGGTCAGCGCGGTGTAGCCCTCGTCGACCAGCAGATCGAGGGTGGCCTGGATGATGGCCCGGTCGACCTCCGCGCTTCGCGGTCGACCGGGCCGCGCACAGCCTTCGTTCATGGCAGCTCGGGGGCCGCCTCGGGCACCGGGTGGACCGCCTCCTCCCGACGACCCTCCAAGGGCGCGGCGGCCTCCCAGGCGGCCGTCTCCGCCGTCGCCGGCAGCCGCAGCTGGATCACGACGAGGGCGGCGAGGGTCATGAGGCCGGAGAGGATCGCTGCCCAGTGCAGCGCATGCAGGAAGGCGGTCGTCGCGGCGTCGAAGAGCTGCTGTCCCGCGGTGCCGCCGACCTGGCCGGCGACGACCGCCGCGCTCTGGATGTCGTCGAGAGCCGCCTTGCGCGCGTCCGACGGCAGCGCGGTGACCGCGGGGCTGAGCTTGTTGGAGTACATCGTCGCGACCACTGACGAGACCACGGCGACGCCGAGCGCCGCACCGACCTGCCGGACGGTGTTCTGGACCGCGGAGCCGGCACCCGAACGCTGCGGCGGGGTGGCGAGCGTCATGCGCGTGGTGCAGGGCGCGATCGTGATGCCGAGCCCGAGTCCGAGGAAGAAGTTGGTCAGCAGCAGCCCCCAGACCGGTGTGGTCGTGGAGTACTGCGTGATGACGACGTACACGATGGTCACCAAAGACAAGCCCGCCGTGATGACCGTCCGCGCCCCGAACCTCGCGACCAGCTTCTGGGTACGTGGGGCCCCCAGGATCTGACCGATCGCCACCGGCAGGACGAACAGGCCGGCTTTCAAGGGCGACCACCCACGGACGGTCTGCAGGTAGAACGTGAGGAACACCAGCGAGCCCGACATCGCCGCGAACGCGAGGGACACGGCGGTGAGCGGAGCCACGAAGCTGCGGATCCGGAACAGGCTGAGGTCGAGCGAGGGGTGGTCGCTGTTCTTCTCGATGAGGATGAACCAGGTCAGCAGGACGAGCCCCAGCACGATCGGCACCGACACGGTCCACAGCAGCCAGTCCTGGGTGTCACCGCCGTGCAGGATGCCGTACGTCAGCAGCAGCAGGCCCCCGATGGACAGCACGACGCCCGCGGGATCGAGCCTGCCCGGCTTGGGGTTCTTTGTCTCGGGCACCAGCATGGTGATCGCGATGAGCCCGACCACGACGATGGGCACGTTGATGAGGAAGACGGAGCCCCACCAGAAGTGCTCGATGAGGAAGCCGCCGAGCACCGGGCCGATGGCCACCGCCGCGCCGACCGCCGCGGCCCAGAGGCCGATCGCTCGGCCGCGCTCGCGCGGCGGGAAGACGACGGTGATGATCGACAGCGTCACGGGGAGCACGGAGGCCCCGGCGGCGCCCATCAGGCCGCGGAAGAGGATCAGCTGGAGCGGCGTCTGCGCGTAGGCCGTGAGCAGCGAGGCGGCGCCGAAGAAGCTGAGTCCGATGAGGAGGATGCGCTTGCGCCCATACCGGTCGCCGAGGACGCCCCACGTGAACAGCAGGGCGGCGAACATGCACGAGTAGGCGTTGATCGACCAGATCAGCTGCTCCTGCGTGGCGTCGAGCTCGCGCGCGATCGTCGGGAGCGCGACGTTGAGCACCGTGTTGTCGAGCACCACGACGAGCAGGCTGATGACGAGCACGCCGAGGATCGCCCACCGCCGGGGGTTGAGGTCCTCCTCGGTCGGCGCGGTCGCGGGCTGGGCCATGGGATCGTCCTCCTGTCGGATTTCGATACGCAAGCGTAGCGGAAGTCCCGGACGGCGGCCACTCCGCCCGGAGACGACGCTGGGACCACCTGCATGTGCGAGACTGGAGACCTCGTACGGGGACCCCGCGAGGGGCCTCGAGATGGGAGTTCCCAATGGCCGACCCGGCCGGGGCCGACGCCCCCGCGCGCGCAGAGCGTGCCGCCACCCCCACCACCACCCTCTACGGCGCTGCGTCCAGCCGGCGCGTCAGCATCCGTGACCTCGCGGCCGCGAAGGCCGCGGGCGAGCGCTGGCCGATGCTGACCGCCTACGACGCCCTCACCGCGGGCGTCTTCGACGAGGCCGGGATCCCCGTGCTGCTCGTCGGTGACTCCGCGTCGATGGTCGTCTACGGCCACGACTCGACGCTGCCGGTCGAGGTCGACGAGCTGCTGCCACTCGTGGCGGCCGTCATCCGGGGAACGCGCCGCGCCATGGTGGTCGCGGACCTCCCCTTCGGCTCGTACCAGGCCTCACCCCAGCAGGCGCTCGAGACGGCCGCCCGCTTCATGAAGGTCGGCGCTCACGCGGTGAAGCTCGAAGGCGGCTCCCGGGCGGTGCCCCAGGTCGAGGCTCTCGTGTCCGCGGGCATCCCGGTGATGGCCCACGTCGGGCTGACCCCGCAGTCGGTGAACGTCCTCGGTGGCTACCGGGTCCAGGGCCGTGGCGAGGCGGGCGACCGTCTGCTGCAGGACGCCAAGGCCCTCCAGCACGCCGGTGCCTTCGCGGTGGTGCTCGAGGTCGTTCCCGACGACCTCGCGCGCCGGGTGACCGACTCCCTCGACATCCCGACGATCGGCATCGGCGCGGGCAACGGCACCGACGCGCAGGTCCTCGTCTGGCAGGACCTGGTCGGGCTCACCCCGGGACCCGGGGCGAAGTTCGTGCGCCGCTACGCCGACCTGCGCGGCTATCTGACCTCGGCCGTGCAGGCCTGGGCGGGGGACGTCGTGTCCGGCGCCTACCCCGACGAGGCGCACACCTATCACTGAGACGAGCCGAGACCACGGCGCTTCCTTACCCGCGCCGGGCGACACGCGCCCGTTCGGGGGACGGGTCCGGGACGCCGGCTCAGAGACCGGCACCATGGACCCGTGGACGCCGCCAGGGTCGCCGCCCTCCGTGAGTTGCTGGCGAGCACGTCGTGGGTCGAACGCACCCGTGGCTTCGCTCGCACCATGCGGACCTCGACGACCCTGCCCTCCGGCCTGCTCCTCGTCGGTACGCCCGACGACGAGCCGTGGCACCTGACCGCGCACCTCAGCGACGAGGCACAGCTGGCGAACCTGCCGCAGATGCGACCCACCCTCATCCGCTGGCAGGCCGAGCCGGACGCCCCCGCCCACCTGGCCGTGACCGTGCAGCGCCTCGAGCACGCCACCCGCGGCGAGACCGTGGTCGTGGTGGCGGAGGAGGACGCACCTGAAGGGCTGCTCCAACGCGCATGGGACGCCCGCAAGGCGGGTGCGACCGTGCTTTCTCTCGACGGCGGCGACACCGAGCTGCACGACGTGGCGCACGAGTCGCTGTCGGTGGTGACGAGCGATCTCGTCGAGGTGTCCTTCGACTCCGTGCAGCACCTGGTGAGCGCCGCTGTCGGTGAGGTCCCGGTGGGTTCGCGACGGGGCTTTCGCGACCGCCTCGGGCGCATGCTCGACACGATGACCGGCCCCCGCACCGGGCGCTGACACCCCGATATCGGAGGGCGGCGCACCGGGCTCGCACGGCAGGATGCTCGCTGTGAGCCTCGCTGACCTCTTCCGGCGAACGCGCATCGACACCACGCCGCTGCGCACGTCGCGCGACTTCCGGCTGCTGTTCGTCGGCGGTGCGGTCTCCTACCTCGGCTCGATGATCACCTTCGTCGCCCTCCCCTACCAGCTCAAGCAGCTCACCGGATCCTTCCTGCAGGTGGGCGCGCTCGGCGCCGTCGAGGTGGTCCCCCTCGTGGTCTGCGGCCTCTGGGGCGGCGCGCTCGCCGATGCGCTCGATCGACGTCGAGTGGTGCTCGCCACGGAGTTCGCGTTCACCATGCTCTCGGTCGGCCTCGTCGTGAACGCGATGCTCGCCAAGCCGCGCGTCTGGCCGTTGTACGCGTTCGGGTTCGTGGTGGCCGCCCTCGGCGGCCTTCAGCGACCCAGCCTCGAGGCGATGGTCCCGCGCATCGTCGCTCCGGACCAGCAAGGTGCAGCGGCTGCGCTCGCCTCAGTCCGCGGGACCATCGGGTCCTTGCTCGGACCCGCCATCGGTGGGCTGCTGGTCGCGACGGCCGGGCCGGCGACCGCGTACGCCGTCGACGTGGTGAGCTTCGCGTTCTCGCTCGCCTGCCTCGCCCTCATGAGGGCCACCCCTCCCCCGCCGGACGCCACGACGCCGTCGTTGCGATCGATCGCTGAGGGCATCGGGTACGCGTGGTCACGCAAGGACCTCCTGGGGACCTACGTCATCGACCTGTCAGCCATGTTCTTCGCCTTTCCCTTCGCCCTGTTCCCGTTCATCGCCGCCGACTTCCACGCGGTGTGGGCGCTCGGACTCCTCTACACCGCACCGGAGCTCGGTTCGCTGGTGATGTCGCTGACCTCAGGATGGAGCAACCGTGTTCATCACCACGGGCGGGCCATCGTCTACGCCGCATTCATCTGGGGCAGCGCGATCGGGCTGCTGTGGGTGGCTCACGACATCTGGGTCGTCCTCGTCCTGCTGTGCATCGCCGGGGGCGCTGACATGGTCAGCGCGCTCTTCCGGATGCAGATGTGGAACCAGACGATCCCCGACGAGCTGCGGGGACGTCTTGCCGGCATCGAGCTGTTGTCGTATTCCGTCGGACCGAGCCTCGGACAGACGCGGTCGGGTGTCGTCGCCCGTTACGCGGGGCTGCGCGCGTCGTTGGGTTCAGGCGGCGTTTCATGTTGCATCGCAACGGTTCTTCTGGCTATCTCGCTCCCTGCGTTGTGGGCCTACGACGTTCGCACGAGCCCTGAGGCGGCGGCTCGACGCAAGCAGGCCCACACCCTCGAAGGACTCGCCACACCGGGCTTCGAGCTCAATGCGTCGTAGGACACACTGTCGGAGAAACGACGCGTGAAGGTGCATTGCGCACTCGATCCGTGACACGCTTGTGTTCGCACAGGTCCGGCGACCGCCCGGACACATCGTCAGGAGGCATCAGTGCCCGCCAAGTACGTGCTCAGCAAGGACGACGCCGGCAAGTTCAGGTTCAAGCTCGTCGCAAGCAACGGGCAGACCATCGCCACGTCGGAGGCATACAACTCCAAGGTCGCCGCTCAGGGCGGCATCAACTCGCTTCGACGCAACGCAGGCTCGGCGGTCGACGACCAGACGGTCGCGAGCGCCGCGGCGACGCCGGCCAAGAAGGCCCCCGCGAAGCGCGCGGCCAAGAAGACGACCGCGCGCAGGGCTGCCGCCAAGAAGGCCCCGGCCAAGAAGGCTGCGCCCGCGAAGCGGGCAGCCGCTAAGAAGGCACCCGCCAAGCGGACGGCCCGAGCCGCCACCGCCACGAAGACGGCCAGGAAGGCTCCGGCGCGCAAGACCGCGGCGAGGAAGGCTCCGGCCAAGCTGGTCGCCGCCAAGAAGGCGCTGGCCAAGCGCGTTACTGCAGCCGAGAAGACCGCAGCCAAGCGAGTGGCCGCGAAGAAGACCGCCGTCAAGCGAACCGCCGCCAAGAAGGCTCCCGCCAAGCGGACCGCGGCGAAGAAGGCTCCGGCCAAGCGGACCGCGAGAAAGGCGCCCGCCAAGAAGGCCTGAGGCCACCCCCCAAGAGCCCCGCCGTCCCCTCAGGGAGGCGGGGCTCTTGCTGTCGCCCGCCTCTACACTGATCGGGTGCCGCTGTCACCGGGTCTGCTGTCGCCGATGCGGGCCGTCCCCGCGGACATCGAACGTCCGGAGTACGTCGGCCGCAAGGGTCCGCGGCCGTTCACCGGGTCCGAGGTCAAGAGCGCCGAGGTCATCGAGCGGATGCGCATCGCCGGGCGCATCGCGGCCCAGGCGCTCGCCGAGGTGGGTCGCCATGTCGCACCGGGAGTGACGACGGACGAGCTCGACCGCATCGGGCACGAGTTCCTCGTGGACCACGACGCCTATCCATCGACCCTCGGCTACAAGGGTTTTCCGAAGTCGCTGTGCACGAGCATCAACGAGGTCATCTGTCACGGGATCCCTGATACCACGCAGCTCGTCGAGGGCGACATCGTCAACGTCGACATCACCGCGTTCATCGGCGGCGTGCACGGGGACACCGACGCGACCTTCCTCGTCGGCGATGTCGACGATGAGTCGCGCTTGCTGGTCGAACGGACCCATGAGGCGATGATGCGAGGCATCAACGCGATCGCCCCGGGGCGCCGCATCAACGTCATCGGCCGGGTGATCGAGTCCTATGCCCGGCGGTTCGGCTACGGGGTGGTGCGGGACTTCACCGGCCACGGAGTCGGAGAGGCGTTCCACTCCGGTCTGGTCGTGCCGCACTACGACGACGGCCGCGCGACGACGGTCATGGAACCGGGGATGACCTTCACCGTCGAGCCCATGCTGACCCTAGGCACCATCGACTACCGCATCTGGGACGACGGCTGGACGGTGGTGACCAGCGACGGGAGGCGGACTGCCCAGTTCGAGCACACCGTGCTCGTCACGGACACCGGATCGGAGATCCTCACACTGCCGTGAGTCCCCCTACAGTGGGCGTATGACGACGAGAGCCTCGTCGACGTCGCCCTCGGGGGAGTCATCGACGGAAGCAGCCAAGACGTCCGGCAAGAGCCCCGCCACCCCGTCCACCGCGACGAAACGGGCCTCCATGACGGGCACGCCGACGACGAAGACGGCGACCCGAAAGACGGCGACCGACAACCCGACGACCACTGGCACTCCACGGAAGGCCAGCGCCTCGAAGTCGGCGCCCGCCCGTGGGACGAGCAACGGGCGGCCGTCCCGCGGTCGAGCACGTACCGGCCGGCAGGTCCCGGACGGGCCGACGATCCCCTCTCGCTGGCCGCCCGGGGTCAAGACCCTGGCCATCGACATCGGCGGGACCGGGCTGAAGGCATCCGTGCTGGACGCCCAGGGGCAGATGACGGTCGAGCGGGTCCGTGTGGAGACCCCGTACCCCTGCCCCCCTGACCTGCTCGTGAGCAAGCTGCTCGAGCTCGCCGCGCAGATGCCCCCGTTCGACCGCGTCTCGGTCGGCTTCCCCGGCCTGATCCGCAGCGGCCGGGTGATCATGGTGCCGTCCCTGTCCAGGCGCGTGCAGTCCGGTCCGCCCGACCCCGAGATGGTCGCCGCGTGGGCCCACTACCCCCTCGAGGAGCGGCTGCGCGAGGCGTTCGGCAAGCCGCTGCTGCTGGCCAACGACGCTGACGTGCAAGGCTGCGCCGTCATCAAGGGCAAGGGCTTCGAGCTCGTGCTCACCCTCGGCACCGGCCTCGGCTGCGCACTGTTCGAGGACGGGCGGCTGCTCCCGCACCTCGAGCTGCCGCACGGCCCCTTCCGCAACGGCCAGTCCTTCGAGGACCAGCTCGGCAACGCGGCCCGCAAGGCGGTGGGACCGGAACGCTGGAACTCGCGGCTGCGCCGTGCGCTCGAGGCCTTCGACACGATGCTGCGCTACGACCACGTCTACATCGGCGGCGGCAACGCCCGGAAGGTCACGGCGGACCTCGGGCCGCGTGTCACGGTCGTGGACAACAACGCGGGCATCCTCGGGGGCATCAAGCTGTGGGAGCGCCACGCGGCGACCCACAGGACATGAACGGTCTTCCCGCGTTCAACTACTCTGTTCCTGTGTCCGAACCCCGCTGGCTCGATGCCGACCAGCAGCAGGTCTGGCGGACGTGGCTGACCGCGCAGCTGCTGCTCGCCGAGGTCTTCGAGCACGACCTCAAGGCCACGAGTGGACTGTCCATGGCCGAGTACGAGGTGCTCGTACGTCTCTCCGAAGCGCCGGGCCGCCGGTTGCGGATGAGCGAGCTCGCGGCGCGCACCCTCGCCTCGCGCTCCCGCCTCTCGCACCAGGTCGCCCGCATGGAGGAGGAGGGCCTGGTCCGGCGCGAGGAGTGCGTGACGGACAAGCGCGGCTGGTGGGCGGTCCTCACCGACCACGGCTGGGAGGTCCTCGTCGCCGCCGCGCCCCACCACGTGGAGTCCGTCCGCCGGCACCTCGTCGACGTCTTCGACGAGGGCGAGTTCGACGAGCTGGGCCATCTCCTGGACAAGGTCGTGGAGCGTCTGCAGCCCGACGGATCTCGCCGGATCTGAGTCCTCACTACGCCGAACGGGTGAGCGCCGCGGTGTCCGCGCCGCCCGGCCCGCCTCAAGCGCCCGTCCCCGCCTGCCGATGCACGCGAGGACCGTCCAGCGCAGGGGGTGTGCATGAGCGGCACCGCGATCGCGGGCCGGGTGCGGCTGACCGAGCCGACACTCACGCGCGCCTTCTATGTCGTCTTTGCGGCCACCCTCACGGTCTTCGTCGTCTCGACCATCCCCGGCGTGCGCAGCCACCCCGGCTACAACCTGATCCTCGACGGCTGGCTCAACAACATCTGCTACATGTTGAGCCCGGTCCTGTGCTGGATCAGGGCCCGCAAGGCGACTGCGTACCAGTCGGCCTGGAAGGTGCTGGCCGTCGGCCTCGCGGTCTACGGGCTCGGAAACGTCTACTGGACGATCTTCGTACGTCCATTGGACCCGGAGCCGTTCCCGTCACCCGCCGATGCGCTGTGGCTGTCCTTCGGTGCGTTCGCCTTCGTGGCCCTGGTCCTCGTGGTGCGCGACATCGCCGACCGGGTCCCGCTGAGCCTCTGGCTGGACGGCGCGGTCGGCGGCCTCGCCGTGGGTGCCGTCTCCGCGGCGATCGTCGGCCCGGTCCTGTCGGTGACGGGAGGCAGCCCCTCGGCGGTCCTCACGACGTTGGCCTACCCGCTGCTGGACATCCTGCTGATGCTGGTCGTCACCGCCGTGCTCGCCATGTTCCACTGGCGGCCCCCGCGGGGGCTGTGGTTCTTCATGGGCGGGCTGATGCTGTTCGCCGTCGCCGACGGCGCCTACCTCATCATGACCGCGCACAACTCCTACCAGCCCGGCGGCCCGGACGACGCGATCTGGGTGCTGGCCACCGTGCTCATGGCGCTGGCTCCGGGATGGACCAAGGGGCCTACGGGCGTCGCCCTCCCCGCCTGGCTGCTGCTCGGCATCCCCATCGCAGCGACAGTCTGCTCGGTCGCCCTGCTGGTCTGGGGCACCGGAAAGGACCGCTATCTGCACCCGGTGGCGGTCTTCCTCGCCGCGGGAACTGTGGTCATGGCCATGGGACGCCTCATCGTGAGCTTCCGCGAGGTCTCCACCCTGGCCCACAGCCACCAGCTCGCCCTCACCGACGAGTTGACCGGCCTCGGGAACCGGCGCGCGTTCTATGAGCAGGTCGAGCGCCGGCTGAACGCGGCGCCGCACGTCGAGGGCGCGCTGCTGCTGCTCGACCTGGACCGCTTCAAGGAAGTGAACGACAGCCTCGGGCACCACGCTGGAGACAACCTTCTCTGCCACGTCTCGCAACGAATCGCCGGCTGCCTCATCGGCGTCAACGACGTCCTCGCCCGCCTGGGCGGGGACGAGTTCGCGGTCTTCCTCGTCGGTGTCGACGTCGACGCGGCCGAGCGGGTCGCCCAGCGCATCCACGACGCCCTCACCCCGCCGTTCTCCGTCGACGGCGTCACCGTCCGGGTCGAGGCGAGCATCGGCGTGTCGCTGGTGCCCGCCCACGGCCAGGAGGTCTCGACCCTGCTGCGCCGGGCGGACATCGCGATGTACCAGGCGAAGCAGCGTCGCATCGGACACTGGGTCTACAGCGCCGACAGCGACTCCACCGACGGCCAGGACCGGCTGCGGACCCTCGAGGAGCTTCGGGAGGCGGTCTACTCCCGTACCCTCACCGTGCACTACCAGCCGAAGGTCGACTCGAGGACCTCCGTGGTCCGAGGCGTGGAAGCCCTCGTCCGCTGGCAGCACCCCGTCCGCGGGCTGCTCTATCCGGCGGCGTTCCTGCCGCTCGCCGAGGACGCCGGCTTGATGCGCGAGCTGACGACCGCCGTGCTGGAGCAGTCGATGGACCAGGTCATGGAGTGGCGCCGTCAGGGACGGATGCTGACCGTCGCGGTGAACCTCTCGGCGTCGTCCCTGGTCGACCTGGAGCTGCCCGATCGGATCTGCTCGATCCTGTTCAACCGGAGGCTTCCGTCGGAGTGCCTCGAGCTGGAGATCACCGAGGACTTCCTCATGGGCGACCGGGAACGCGCACGGGAGATCCTCACGCAGCTGCGGGGCCTCGGCATCCGGGTCGCGGTCGACGACTTCGGGACCGGCTACAGCTCGCTGGCGTACCTGCGAGAGCTGCCGATCGACGAGCTCAAGCTCGACCGTTCCTTCGTGCAGCCGATGTCGGAAGACAGCCGGGCGGCCGCCATCGTGCGCTCCACCATCGGTCTCGCGCACTCCCTCGGCATGACGCTGGTCGCCGAGGGTGTCGAGGACGAGGCCACGGCCAGCCACCTCGCGTCCTCGGGCTGTGACGCCTCGCAGGGCTACTACTACGCGCGGCCGCTGCCCTCAGCGGAGCTCGAGGCCTGGCTCGACCGGCACGGGGCGCCCGCCCTCGCGACCCAGGCCACGCCGACGACCGCTGAAGAGATCGTTCCGTGAGCACCCTGCCCGCTGAGCGCAGCGGCCTCGACCGGCTGCACCAGGGCTTTGAGGTCGTGCAAGGACTTGGCTCGCTGCAGGCACTCGGTGACGACCTGGACCGGCTCACCTCGACGTGCGGCGCCTCCGCCACCGCCGGGCGGGCGTGGGTGTTCGCGACCGTGGCCGCCTCGTCCGACGCCCGGCCGTGGGCGGTGATCGTGCGCGGTGCGGACGGTGGTCTCACGGCCGCGGTGTTCCTCGTGACGATCCCCGGCCGAGCCGCGGACACCGTCTGGCTGGCGGGCAGCCTCATGGGCCACCGCAGTCCCATCCTCGCCGCCGACGAGGACGCCGCGCACCGGCTGGGCCTCGGCCTCATGCATGCCCTGGAAGCACGGACGCGGCGCGCGTGGATCGACCTCGGACCGGTGGACCCCTCGTCAGGTCACCTCGACGCGTTCTTGGCAGCCGCACCCGGGATCAGCGCCTTCCCGGTGGACCCCGTACCCGTCGTCCGGCGGCGGGGCAGCAGCGACGTGGACGACTACCTCTCCCCCGGCATGTCCCGCACGCTGCGCAAGGCGCGCAACCGCCTGCGAGGCGACGGGCGGACGAGCCGGATGGAGGCGACCCGGCTGCCCGACGAGATCCTCGGCCGGCTCCCCGAGCTCGACGCCTGCCACCGGGACCGCGACCACACCCAGGGACGGCTGAGCGACCTCGACGACCCCCGCAACCGGCGGATCTGGTTCGCGCGGCTGCGCCGCCTCGCCGCCGCCGGACTGCTGGAGCTGGCGACGATCAGCATCGACGACGACCTCGCGGCCTACGTCCTCGGGCTCGTCGACCGCGGTGTCTACCGGGTCCTGGAGGGTCACCTCGTGACCCGCTACGCGCGTTACGCTCCGGGCCGCCTGCTGGAGGCCGCGGTCGTCGACCGCGCGCTCAAGGACCCGACGCTCGGGACCGTTGACTGGATGACCTCGCGGGCGCCGGACCGCCTGCTGTGCAGCAACGACCTCGAACCCGTCGTGATGCTGCGTCTCGGGATGACCGCGCCCCGACCGGCCGACCCGCGGTACGAGATCTCCGGGTGACCC